>NZ_NFLR01000019.1:0-48010 GCF_002161005.1 Alistipes sp. An116 | reverse complement strand
AGCAGGCAGGGGGCCGAGGCAGGGGGCCGAAGCAGGTGGCCGAGGCAGGGGACCGGAGCAGGGGCCGTCATCCGAAGGTCCCACCTTTGAAAAGCCTTCTCCCTTGAAAGTATCGAATCATGGAACGGGATTCCGCACCGGCGGAGTCCCGTTTTCGTATGCCTCTCTTTTTTAAAGTTTTTTCGGAACTGCGGATGTTAATTTATTAACACGGAAAAGTTTTCCTACTTTTCCAAATAATCCTTAAATTTGCCGCGATTGGATCTTTCCGACTTAAATTACTGCCATGAAAATAGCCATAGCCCAGTTGAACTACACGATCGGTGACATCGACGGCAATACTTCGAAAATCATCGATTCCATTAACAAAGCAAAGGCCCGGCATGCCGATCTGGTCATTTTCGCCGAGCAGGCCGTGAGCGGGACTCCGGCGTTCGACCTCCTCCGCAAAACGACGTTCCTCGAACTGTGTGAAGATGCCCTGGTGGAGATCGCCTCCTGCTGCGACGGTATCGCCGCCATCGTCGGCCTCCCGATTCTTACCGACAAGGGAACCGTCAGTGCCGCAGCCCTCATCCAGGATCGCAAGGTCCTTCGCTATGTCGGCAAAAAATACATCTCCGCACGCCGCGAAATGGGTTTCCTGGTCCCCTCCAAAGGATACGAATACGCCACCATCAAGGGGCACAAGTGCGCCATCATCGTCGGCGATGACCTCAGCCGCGAACACGACTTCGACAAGTCGGTCGAAACCATCATCTCCATCAACGCCCGCCGTTACGGCAAGGGTACGATGATCTACCGCTACGAAATGATGCACAACCTGGCCTTCGTCGAGGGCAAGAACCTCGTGATGGTCAATCAGGTCGGCGGTTCGACCGAGATCGTCTACGACGGCACGTCCGGCGCCCTGAACAAACACGGCGTCCCGGTGCTGATGATGAAGAACTTCGAGGAGGATTTCCAGATCTTCGACACGGAGGCCGCCGAAACCATGCCCCCCGTCGTCATCCCCTCGACCTACAACGACCGCAACCGGCTTGTCTATGAGGCAGCCCGTTGCGGTCTGCGCGATTTCTTCCGCAAGAACAACTACGAAAAGGCCGCCATCGGCCTCTCGGGCGGTATCGACTCGGCCGTAGTGGCCTGTCTGGCCGTCGACGCGCTGGGCGCGAAGAATGTCCGGGCGCTGCTCATGCCCTCGCAGTTCTCGTCGAACGCCTCGGTCGAGGATGCCAAGACACTGGCCCGGAACCTCGGCATCGAATACAACGTCATCCCCATCTCGGAGATCTACACCAGCGTGGTCAATACGCTGAAACCCGCCATCGGCGTCACGGAGTTCGACTCCACGGAGGAGAACATCCAGACCCGTATCCGCACGGTGCTGCTCATGGCCCTGCAGAACAAGACGGGATACGTACTGCTCAACTCCTCGAACAAGAGCGAAAATGCCCTGGGCCTCTGCACCCTCTACGGCGATACGGCCGGTGCGTTCAGCCCCACGGGCGACCTCTACAAGAGTGAAATGTACGACGTGGCCCGCTATATCAACCGCCGCTTCGGCGATGTGATTCCCGACTCGATTCTCAACAAGGAGCCTTCGTCGGAACTCCACCCCGGTCAGAAGGACAGCGATATCCTTCCGCCCTACGAGGTGGTCGACGCCATTCTGTTCCGCATGATCGAGGAGGGGCAGCACCGCGAGGAGATCGTCAACGCCGGTTTCGACTCCGCCGTGGTCGAGAAGATCCACTCGATGATCATGCACAACGAAAAGAAACGTTTCCAGTTCCCGCCCGTGCTGCGTTTGTCCTCCTGCTCGTTCGGGCACGAGCGCCTCATGCCACTGACGAACAAATACGGAGACTGAACCGTGGAGGCTGGAATCATCGAACACGACGGGATCGTCGAACGCGTCGAAAAGAGGTGCGTTCGCGTGAAGATCACCTCGCAAAGCGCTTGTGGAGCCTGCAAGGCCCGGCAGGCATGCGGTATGGCCGAGGCGCAGGAGAAGATCATTGTCGTCCCGACGTCCGACGCGGAGCAGTATCGCCCCGGGGAGGAGGTCCGGGTCGGTGTCCGGAAAAAGGCCGGGCGCATCGCCGTTATGCTGGCATATGGCGGTGCGCTTGTCGTTTTGCTGGCGGCGCTCGTCGTGACGATCGTCGTCTGCGGAGCCTCCGAGGGCGCAGGGCTGCTGGCCGCACTGGGCAGCGTGGCAATCTACTACCTGCTGCTGTGGGTCTTCCGTCGCAGAATCGAACACACAATTCAATTTACAATAACTAAAATCTGATGGAAGTATTACTTTACACGATCCTGACACTGTGCGTGTTGGGTGTGCTCGCCGCCGTGATCCTCTACTTCGTGGCCCAGAAGTTCCGCGTCGAGGAGGATCCCCGGATCGACGAGGTGGAGAAAATGCTGCCCGGAGCGAACTGCGGCGGTTGTGGTTTCGCCGGATGTCGCGGTATGGCCGATGCCTTGGTCAAGCGCGATGACATCTCCGAACTCTTCTGCCCGGTCGGCGGCGGCGACTGCATGAAGGCCATTGCCGGCTATCTGGGCAAGGCTGCGGCCGAAAAACAGCCCGAAGTCGCTACGGTCCGTTGCGGCGGTACGTGCGAAAAGCGCCCCCGCACGAACGAGTACAACGGTGCCCGGTCGTGTGCCGTGGCCGCATCGCTCTATGTCGGCGAGACCGGATGTGCGTTCGGCTGTCTGGGATTCGGCGACTGTGTGGCCGCCTGCGTCTTCGACGCCATCCACATGAACCCCCAAACGGGGCTGCCCGAGGTCGATCCCGACAAGTGTACGGCCTGCGGCGCCTGCGTCAAGGCCTGCCCCAAGATGGTCATCGAACTGCGCAAGAAGTGGCCCAAGAACCGCGCCGTCTATGTGTCGTGTGTCTCGAAGGACAAGGGCGCCGTCGTGATGAAGGCCTGCAAGGCCGGTTGCATCGGCTGCGGCAAGTGCGAGAAGGTCTGCGCCTTCGGGGCCATCACCGTCACGAACAACCTGGCCTACATCGACCCGCAGAAGTGCAAGCTCTGCCGCAAGTGTGTCAACGAGTGCCCGACGGGTGCCATCAAGCTCGTCGGCATGGATCCGCTGCCCAAGGAGCCCAAGGCTCCCGCCGCCCCGAAGGCCGCTCCGGCGGAGGCTCCCAAGGCCGCTCCGGCTGCCCCGAAGGCTGCTCCGGCTGCCCCGAAAGCGGCTCCGGCGGAGGCTCCCAAGGTTGCCCCGGCTGAAAAGGCCGCACAGGTTGCCCCGAAAGCGGCTCCGGCGGAGGCTCCCAAGGCCGCACCGGCTGAAAAGGCCGCTCCGGCTGCCCCGAAAGCGGCTCCGGCGGAGGCTCCTTCGACCCCGAAAGAGCCCAATCATGAATCGTAAATAACGTTAGCAGAGATATGAAGACATTTCCAATAGGCGGAGTCCATCCGTCGGCAAACAAACTGAGCAGCGCCAAGGCCATCGAGGTGCTTCCGCTGCCCGAGGTGGTGACGATTCCCCTCGCGCAGCACATCGGAGCTCCGGCCGTGGCCAAGGTCGCCAAGGGCGACAAGGTCCTCACGGGGCAGCTCATCGCCGAAGCCGGCAGCTTCATGTCGGCAAACATCCACTCCCCGATCTCGGGTACGGTGACGGCCGTCGACCTGGTGGCCAACGGTCAGGGCCTGCGCCAGATGATGATCACCATCAAACGCGAGGGCGACGACTGGGCCGAGGGTATTGACCGCTCCGAAACGCTCGTCAAGGAGTGCCGCCTCTCCGCGCAGGAGATCATCGACCGCATCAAGCAGGCCGGCATCGTCGGCATGGGCGGCGCCACCTTCCCCACACATGTCAAACTCTCGATCCCGGCCGGCAAGAAGGCCGAATGCGTCATCATCAACGGCGTCGAGTGCGAACCCTATCTGACCTCCGACCACCGCGTGATGCTCGAACACGGCGAAGAGCTGGTCGTTGGCGTCACGATCCTGATGAAGGCCGTGGGCGTCGAGAAGGCCTACATCGGTATCGAGAACAACAAGCCCGATGCCATCGCCCATCTGCGCAAGATCGTCGCTGCGTACAAGGGAATCGAGGTCGTGCCGCTGCAGGTGCGTTATCCGCAGGGCGGTGAGAAGCAGTTGATCGCTGCCGTGACGGGCCGTCAGGTGCCGCCCCCGCCCGCACTGCCGATCGACGTCGGCGCCGTGGTCTGCAACGCCTCGACCACCTATGCCGTCTACCAGGCCGTGCAGAAGGGCATGCCGCTCATTCAGCGCGTGGTGACGATCACCGGCAAGAGCCTCAGGGAGCCCAAGAACCTGCTGACGCGCATGGGTACCCCCGTTTCGGCGCTGATCGCCGCCGCCGGCGGTCTGCCCGAAAATACGGGCAAGGTGATCAACGGCGGTCCGATGATGGGTCGCGCGATGGTCAACCTCGATTCGCCCGTCACGAAGGGCTGCTCGGGCATCACCGTGATGTCGGAGCACGACGCCCGCCGCCGGGTGGCCACGCAGTGCATCAAGTGCGCCAAGTGCGTCGCCGCCTGCCCGATGGGTCTGGAGCCCTACTACCTCTCGAAGATGACCCAGAAGAAGAACTGGGACGAGGTCGAGGCCCGCATGATCACCTCGTGCATCGAGTGCGGCTGCTGCCAGTCGACCTGCCCGGCCTATCTGCCGCTGCTGGACTGGATTCGTCTGGGCAAACAGACCACCATGGGGCGTATCCGCGCCCGTGCGGCCGCCGCTGCCCCCAAAAAATAACGCGGTCCGTCAATCCGAAAATTAAAACTTACGATAACACTTATGGCAAACAAACTTATTGTCGCTCCCTCGCCGCACGTCCAGACCTTGCAGTCGACGGCGCACATCATGCGCGACGTGGTGATCGCCCTGTTGCCCGCGCTGGTCGTCTCGACCATCGTCTTCGGGGTCGACGTGCTTCGGGTGACGGCCCTCTCGGTCGCTGCCTGCGTGGTGTTCGAATTCCTGATTCAGAAATACGTGGTCCGCGGCCCGCTGACCATCTCCAACTGGTCGGCCGTCGTTACGGGCGTGCTGCTGGCCTTCAACCTCCCGGCCTCGATCCCCTGGTGGATCGTCCTCATCGGCGCCTTCGTCGCCATCGCCATCGCCAAGATGACCTTCGGCGGCCTGGGCAAGAACCCCTTCAATCCGGCTCTGGTCGGACGTGTCTTCCTGCTCGTGGCCTATCCCGTGCAGATGACCACTTGGCCCCTGCCCGTCAACGGCGCCTTCGACGCCCTGTCGGGCGCTACGCCGCTGGCGGCCGTCAAACAGGGTCTGGCCGCCCCCGATGCCCTCGGCGTGCAGGATCTGCTGCTGGGCAACATGCCCGGTTCGCTGGGTGAGGTTGCCGCACTGGCCCTGCTCGTCGGGTTTGTCTACCTGCTGTGGCGCCGCGTCATCACGTGGCACATCCCGGTGACGATCCTCGTGACGATGGCCCTGTTCGCCTTCGTGGTGGCCCTGTGCAAGGGCGAGTCGGGCGCCATGCTCTGGCAGCTGCCCCTGTTCCACGTACTGGCCGGCGGCGCCATCCTCGGTTCGGTCTTCATGGCCACCGACTACTCGACCTCGCCGATGACCGTCAAGGGCGGCGTGATCTTCGGTATCGGTATCGGCGTCATCACGATGCTCATCCGTCTGTGGGGCGCCTATCCCGAGGGCATGTCGTTCGCCATCCTCTTGATGAACGCCTGCGTGCCCCTGATCAACAAGTATGTCAAACCCAAACGCTTCGGCGTAAAATAAGGAGGAAGGATCCATGAAAAGTACACTTGTCAACATGACTGCGGTCCTCTTCGTCATTACGCTCGTGGCGTCGGCCGGCGTCGGCGTCGTGAACATGATCACCGAAGAGCCGATCGCCCTGGCCAAGGAGGCCGCCACGAAGGCCGCTCTTGCCGAAGTGCTCCCGGCCTTTGATTCGACCGAGGAGCAGACCCTGACCGTCGATGAACTCCCCATTACGGTCTACACCGCCACCAAAGAGGGTCAGGTGACCGGTTATGCCGTGCAGACGATGACCAAACAGGGCTTCAACGGCGTTGTTCGGCTGATGGTGGGCTTCACGCCCGACGGCGAGGTCGTCAACGTCAACGTCCTCGAACAGTCCGAGACCCCCGGTCTGGGAACCAAAATGGCCGATGAAGGCAACCCGCTGCTGGGCAGCATTCAGGGCCAGAAACTCGAAAACAAGAAACTCGTCGACGGAAAACTCGCCGTGACGAAGGATGGCGGCGATGTCGATGCGCTGACGGCCGCTACGATCTCCTCGCGTGCCTATGTCGATGCCGTCAACCGCGCCTGGATGGCCTACAAGAGTGTGGCTGCGGGCGTCGAGGCTACGGATACCGCCTCCGGTGCCACGCATTCCGTCGCTGAACAAACCAATGAGCCTGCGGCTCAGGAAGGAGGGCAATATGAATAAACTGAAAATCGCCTTGAGCGGCATCATCAAGAACAACCCGACGTTCGTACTGGTGCTCGGCATGTGCCCCACGCTGGGTACCACCACCTCGGCCGAAAACGGCATGGGTATGGGTCTGGCTACGGCCGCCGTGCTGACCCTGTCGAACCTCGCGATCTCGCTTATCAAGAACCTCATCCCGGACAAGGTCCGCATCCCGGCCTTCATCGTCGTGATCGCCTCGTTCGTCACCGTGATCCAGATGCTGATGCAGGCCTTCGTGCCGGCACTCTACGCCTCGCTGGGCGTCTTCATCCCGCTGATCGTCGTCAACTGCATCATCCTCGGACGCGCCGAGGCCTTCGCCTCGAAAAACTCGCCCGTCGACTCGATGATGGACGGTCTGGGCGTCGGTCTGGGTTTCACCCTCTCGCTGACGGTCATCGGCGCCGTGCGCGAGATCCTCGGCAGCGGCGCCATCTTCGGCGTCAGCCTCGGCATCTCCGACTACACGCCCCTGATCTTCGTCCTCGCACCCGGTGCCTTCCTCGTGTTGGGGTATCTGATGGTTCTGTTTAACAAATTAGCCAAGAAGTAGTCATGGAGATCTCCTATTTCGCAATCATCATCGGCGCCATCTTCGTCAACAACGTCGTTCTGGCCCAGTTCCTCGGCATCTGCCCCTTCCTGGGCGTGTCGTCGAAGGTCGAAACCTCGATGGGTATGGGTGCCGCTGTTACGTTCGTCATGGCCCTGACCGCGCTGGTGGCCTGGCCCATTCAGACCTATATCCTCGTCCCGCTGCACATCGAGTACATGCAGACGATCGTCTTCATCCTTGTCATCGCAGCGCTGGTGCAGATGGTCGAGATCATCCTCAAGAAGGTTTCCCCGTCGCTCTATCAGGCGCTGGGTATCTTCCTGCCGCTGATCACCACGAACTGCGCCGTGCTGGGCGTCGCCATCCTCATGATCCAGAAGGAGTTCAACCTGCTGCAGAGCGTCGCCTATTCGGTCTCCACGGCCCTGGGATTCGCCCTGGCACTGGTGATTTTTGCCGGCATCCGCGAGCGTCTGGAGTTCGAGGAGGTGCCCAAGGCCTTCCGCGGTGTCCCCATCGCCCTGATTACGGCCGGCATCCTGGCCATGGCCTTCCTCGGCTTCTCGGGTCTGGTTTAGTGAATGCTCCCGGGGACGGACCTGCACCGGTCCGCCGCCCGCCAACGATTCGGTCCGTACGTCGTTCTGCCTTCGTGCAGCGACGTGCGGACCGTTTCTTTGTAAAAAAATGAGGCGTTTCTTCGTTTCTTGACGGCAATTCGCTATTTTTGCACTATTGTAATCTCATAATCCCCAAAAAATTCCCGAACTGCATGGAGGATATCATAAAACTTCACGACAGGAAGTTCAAGATCATGATTCCCGCGGCCAAGATCGACCAGGCGGTCGAGGCGGTCGCCCAACGGATCAATCACGATTATGCCGACAAGGAGACCCCCTTGTTTCTGGGCATTCTCAACGGTTCGTTCATGTTCATGAGCGATCTGATCAAGAAGATCGATTTCCAGAACGAACTCTCGTTCGTCAAACTCGCCTCCTACGAAGGCACCGAATCCTCGGGACAGGTGCGCAGTCTGATCGGTCTGACCACGCCGATCGAGGGCCGTCACGTCATCATCGTCGAGGACATCGTCGACACGGGCGAGTCGATCGACCACATGATCCGCGATCTGGAGAAGCGCAAACCTGCCTCGATCGAGGTCTGCACGCTCTTCTTCAAGCCCGGCTCCTACCGCAAGACACGCCCGATCAAGTACCGCGCCATGGAGATCGGCAATGAATTCATCGTCGGCTACGGTCTGGACTACAACCAGCTGGGCCGCAGTCTGAAGGATATTTACGTCGTGACGGAGTAATGGCTGTGACGACTGATCCCGCGTTGTTCGACGGCGGGCGGATGCTGCCCCTCGTCGAGGACTTCTATACGATTCAGGGCGAGGGTTTCCATGCCGGAAAGCCCGCCTATTTCATCCGGCTGGGCGGCTGCGACGTCGGCTGCCGGTGGTGCGACGCCAAGTATACGTGGAACCCAAAGCTCTATCCGCCGACCGACGTGCGGACGGTCATCGAGCGTGCCACGTCGTGTCCGGCGCAGGCCATCGTCATTACGGGCGGCGAACCGCTGCTCTATCCTCTGGGCGTGCTGACCGACGAACTGCGCAAAAAGGGGCTCGAGATCTTCCTCGAAACCTCCGGGTCGCACCCCTTCAGCGGGGTGTTCGACTGGGTCTGCCTCTCGCCCAAGCGGCAGCAGCCCCCGTTGGACGAGGCATACGGCCGGGCCGACGAACTGAAGGTAATCATCGAATCGGAGGCCGATCTGGAGTGGGCCGAGCAGAATGCCGCCCGCGTACGCCGGCGTTGCCTGCTCTACCTGCAGCCCGAGTGGAGCCGTTCGGAGGAGGTCATGCCCCTGCTGGTGGAGTATGCCAAGGCCCATCCGCGCTGGAACATCTCGATCCAGACCCACAAGTACATGCATATTCCGTAGCCGGTGATGAAGATTCGGATTGGACGTCGTTTCTGGATCCTCCTCACGGCAGGCATCGTGGTCTTCTCGGTCTTCGTGATCGGGCGGAACGCCCTGCATGCCGTGAAGATCAAACGGCAGATCAATGGCCTCGAGCGGCAGTATGACTTCTACGTCGAAAAGATCGCTCAGGACAGTACGCTGCTCGAAAGACTGCGTTACGACGACTATCTCGAAGAGTATGCCCGCGAGCATTACCACATGCAGCGGCGCAACGAACACGTCTACATCCTGGAAGAGTAGACGGCCGATAGGCGGCACCAGCGAATCGGGCCCTTCTCCATCGGGAGAGGGCCCGATTTTTTGGGGGCTGGCGGGAGTGGCCGGTGAGTTGCTCCTGGAACGACGGTGGAGCGAAAGTACGGGCTGTCGTTTCGGTCCGCGCGGGTGCTCCGCTAATAGTGCGAAAATCCCTGCCAGTCGTGGGGCTCGGGGCGGCCGTTGCGCAGCCAGGTGAGCCCCGCCTCGGAGGTGATGCGGCCGATGGGGTAGAGCGGCGTGCCGAAGCGTGTGCGGAACTCCGCCGTGAGCCGTTCGGCCGAGGCGGTGTCGGCCGTCAGCAGCAGCTTGTAGTCCTCGCCCCCGCAGAGCGCCGTCTGCAGGTCGGAGCCCGCGGCCACGGGAATCTGTTCGAGGTCGATCTCCGCCCCGACGTGCGAGAGGTCGAGGATGTGGCGCAGATCCGAAGCCAGCCCGTCCGAGAGGTCCATCATGGCGTGGACCTCCGGCCGCGAGCCGAACCACACCCCCTCGTCGACCTGCGGCACGGGGTTGCGGTGGAGGGCAGCCAGCGGGGTGTCGAGCCGTCCGGCAAGCAGATCGCGCAGTCCGGCTCCCGAGGCGCCCAGTTCACCTGCTGCAAAGATCACGTCGCCCGGGCGGGCGTCGCGGCGCCGCTTGAGGTGCGTAAGGGGGGCGCGGCCGATGGCCGTGACGTTGATCGTGATGCCGGCTTCGGAGCGCGTCGTGTCACCCCCGACAAGCGGCGTGGAGTAGCGTTCGGAGAGCGTGCGGTACCCCTCGATGAACTCCAGCGCCCACGACTGGGCGGCATCCCGCGGAAGGGCGATCGACAACAGCGTCGCTACGGGCCGCGCCCCCATCGAGGCCACGTCGCTCAGATTGACGGCCAGCGATTTGCCGCCCAGTTCGCGCGCCGAGGTGGCGTGGCGCAGGAAGTGGACCCCCTCGGTCAGCAGGTCCGCCGTGAAGACAAGCGCCTCGCCCCCGGCGAGCGGCAGCACGGCGCAATCGTCGCCGATCCCCTCGAAACCCTGATCGGGAATCGGGGCGAAAAGTCGGCGTATCTGTTCGATGAATCCGAATTCGGTCATGTTTTTGTTGCGGCTGTGGGGCAAAGATACCGATTTTTCGTCGAAAATAGTTACCTTTGTTCCGAATTCCCCGGCCGCGATCCCCGCGGCGCGGACCCATAACCCGTAAACTCATGAAAATACTGATTCTCAATGGCCCGAATCTCAACCTGCAGGGACGTCGCGACCCGGCCGTCTACGGCACGCAAACCTTCGGGAAACTCTTCGATGAATTGCGCTCCCGTTATCCACAGGTCGAGTTCGACTGCGTGCAGTCGAACCACGAAGGGGTGCTCATCGACACGATCCAGCAGGCCGACGGCCGCTTCGACGGCGTCGTGCTCAATGCCGGCGGATACACCCATACGTCGGTGGCACTGCGGGATGCCGTGGCTGCCGTCGAGGTGCCGGTTGTCGAGGTGCACATCTCCTCGATCCTCGCCCGCGAGTCGTTCCGCCACACCTCGCTGCTCGCCTCCGTGGCCATGGGGTCGATCATGGGCTTCGGGCTCGACTCCTATCGTCTGGGTGTCGAGGCACTGATTCACGCCGCTGCGGCCCGATAGTTGGGGGATTCACAGGTTATCAACGCAAAAAAGAATTTCGTTATGTATCGCATGAAAAACACCAAGATCGTCGCCACCATGTCGGATTTCCGCTGCACCGAGGAGTTCGTCCAGAAGCTCTTCGACGCCGGAATGGACGTCGTCCGTGTCAATTCGGCCCACGTCACCGAGGAGGGTGCCACGAAGATCGTCGAGACCGTACACCGGGTTAACCCCGCCATTCCGATCATGATCGACACGAAAGGCCCCGAGATCCGCGTCACGACGATCGCCGATGAATACGGAAACAGCATTCGCTTCCAGGCCGGCGACCGCGTCGTCGTGCGCGGTTCCGACGGCTCGGACCTCTCGACGCGCAAGGTCATCTACATGAACGTTCCCTCGATCGTCCGCGACATCCCCGTCGGCGCCCGCATGCTGATCGCCGACGGCGAGTTGGAGATCCGCGTTCTGGGCAAGAGTGACGAGGAGCTCGACTGTGAATTCGTGGTCGGCGGAGCCCTCCGCTCGCGCAAGAGCGTCAACGTGCCGGGTGTCTCGATCGACCTCCCGTCGGTGACGGCCAAGGACCGCCGCTTCATCGAGTGGGCCGTGCGCAACGACGTCGACTTCATCGCCCATTCGTTCGTCCGCTCGGCACGCGACGTGAAGGCCGTGCAGGAGATCCTCGACGCCCACGGCAGCAATATCAAGATCATCTCCAAGATCGAAAACCAGGAGGGGCTCGATAATATCGACGAGATCATCGAGGCCTCGTACGGCATCATGGTCGCCCGCGGCGACCTGGGGGTCGAACTCCCCGCCGAGGAGATCCCCAATGCCCAGCGCCGCATCGTCGAGAAGTGCATCTGCGCCAAGCGTCCGGTGATCATCGCCACGCAGATGCTCTATTCGATGGTCAAGTCGCCGCGCCCGACCCGTGCCGAAGTCAGCGACGTGGCCAGCGCCATCTACGAGCGCGTCGATGCCGTGATGCTGAGCGACGAGACCGCCATGGGCGACTATCCCGTCGAGTCGGTCGAGACGATGGCCCGCGTGGCCCGCGCCATCGAACGCGACGGCGAGCACTTCCAGCCCATGATCGACATGAACATGGTCTCCGTAAACCACGAAATCACCGCCCAGCTGGCCCGGTCGGCCGTGCGCGCCTCGACCAACCTGCCGATCAAGTATGTCATCCTCGACACCAAGACCGGCCGCACGGGGCGTTATCTGGCGGCGTTCCGCGGCCGCAAGAACGTCATGGCTGTCTGCTACTCGCTCCACGCGCAGCGCATTCTGGCCCTGTCGTACGGCGTGGTGCCCATTCTGCGCAAGCAGGAGCTCTCGGATCGCTACCACTTCCTGGTCGATGCGCTGGAGTTCATCGACCAGTACCACAAACTCGATGACGAGGATCTGATGGCCATCGTCGGCGGCAGCTTCGGCCCCGACGGCGGCGCTTCGTACGTCGAGATCTCCAACGTGAGAAATCTCCGGCGCCGCAACGCCGAGATCGTCGCCCAGCAGAAAGCCTAGGTCTTGGCCGGAGAACTCAAAGAGAAGGTCACTCAGGGGGTCGCCTGGAGCATGGCCGAGAAGATCGGATCCATGCTTCTGACCATGGCCGTGCGCTTCGTGATCCTGCGTCTGCTGACGCGCGAGATCATGGGCTTCATGGCCATCCCTACGGCCATCGTCACCGTGCTGCTGGTCATCGTCGACGGCGGTTTCTCGCAGGGCCTCATCCGCCGCAAGGATCCTTCGGGAACGGACTACAAGTCGGTCTTTCTCTTCAACATGACCGTCTCGCTGGGCTGTTACGTGGGAATGGTGGCTACGGCGCCGCTGCTGGCCCGCTGGTACGACATGCCCGTCATCGCTGAGATTGCTCCGGTCTTCTACCTGCTGCTCCCGCTGACGGCCCTGTGTGCCGTGCAGAACACGATCTTCATCCGGCAGTTCCGCTTCGCCCTGCTGTCGAAGGTCACCTTCCTCTCGTCGCTCGTCGGCGGGCTGGCCGCCATCGGCTGCGCGCTGGCCGGGTGGGGAATCTGGAGTCTGGTCATCGAACGGGTCGTCTCGGTGGGGCTGCGCACGGGCATCCTCTGGTGGCTCAGTGACTGGCGCCCCCGCGGCAGCTTCTCCCCGCAGCCGCTGCACGAGATGTCGAAGTTCGGATGCAGCCTGATGGCCACCGATCTGATCTCGAACTTCTACAACAAGATCCCGCAGTTCTTCCTCGGATCGCTCTATCCGGCCGCTACGCTCGGCTCGTTCGATCAGGCCGTCAAGATCAAGGACATGCCCGCGGTGACGGGCGTCCAGGCCGTGCAGAATGTCACCTTCCCGGCCTTTTCGAAGATCCGCGACGACCTTCCGAAACTCACCGAAAGCTACCGCCAGGTGGTGATGATCGTCGCCTACGTCATGTTCCCCGTCATGCTGGGGCTTTCGGCCGTGTCCCACGACCTCTTCGCCGTGCTGCTGTCCGAAGAGTGGATGCCCACGGTCCCCTATTTCGAGGTGGTCTGTCTGGCCGGGTTGTTCTCGCCCGTGGCCGTCATCTCGATGAACATCCTCAAGGCCCGCAGCGCCGGCCCGCTCATCGTGCGGCTCGAAATCCTGAAAAAGATCGTTATGACGGTGATCTTTGCCGTGACGATCCCCCACAGCGTCATGGCTGTCGTCTGGGGACTGGTCGCCATCGCCTTCTGCGAAATGGTCATCAACTTCTGGGCCACGCGCCGCTTCACGCAGCTGACCCTCGGCCGCTTCCTCCGCACGCTGCTCCCCATGGCTCTGCTCTCCGTCGTAATGTGGCTGGCCGTACGCGGCGTCGGAATGTGGATCCCCGACAGTGCCATACTGCGTCTGCTGGTCGGGGTGACGGTCGGCGTGGCGCTCTACGTCGGCCTCTCGGCCCTCTTCCGCCTCGAAGCCTTCCGTCTGGTCTGCGACCTCCTGAAAAAACAGATCGTCCACAAGGCGTAGACGATCTGTTTTCCATTCGGGTGCGATGCCCGGCTCCTATTCGTAGACTTTCGGGGTGATGATCCCCCGCAGCACCACCAGCGCATTCTGTACCAGCGCCTCGAGTTCATTCTCTCCGGGATAGACCGTCACCGGGGCGATGAACGAGCAGTGGCGGCGGATATACTCCACGACCGGCTCGTTGTAGGCGATGCCGCCCGTGAGCAGAATGCCCTCCACGTCTCCCTCGAGTGCGGCGGCCATTGCGCCGATCTGCTTCGAGATGTTGTAGCACATGGCGTCCAGCACCTTCCGGGCCCGCTGGTCCCCCTGTGCGATGCGTTCCATCACCTGAATGACGGAGTTCGTCCCCAGATAGGCCACCAGTCCGCCCTTGCTCGAAACGTATTTCAACAGCTCCTCGCGGGTGTACTGTCCCGAGAAGCAGACCTTGATCAGGTCGCTCGACGGAATGCTCCCCGCACGGTCCGGGGCGAAGGGCCCGTCGCCGTCCAGCGCATTGTTGACGTCGACGATCCGCCCCCGGCGGTGAGCTGCCACCGAGATGCCGCCGCCCATGTGGGCCACGATCAGGTTCGTCTCCTCGTATGTGCGGCCCGTCTTCTCGCAGTGCAGCCGCGCGGTGGCCTTCTGGTTCAGGGCGTGGAAGACCGACTTGCGCGGGCACATCGGCATGCCGGTGATCCGCGCCGTGTCGTCCATCTCGTCCACCACCGGCGGATCGGCAATGTAGGCCTTCACCTTGGCCATGTGGGCGATCTGGGCCGCAAGCAGTCCGCCCAGGTTGCAGGCGTGCTTCATCACGGCGTTGCGCAGGTCGTAGCGCATCCGCGAATTCACCTCGTAGACTCCTGCCGGTATCGGGTGGATCAGCCCTCCGCGGCCGATGACGGCCGACAGTTCGCGAAGCGGAAAGTTTGCCTCGCGAAGGGCCGAAAGGATCAATCCCCGCCGCCAGTCCAGCTGGTCGATGACGTCGGTGAAGCGTTGCAGCTCCTCGGTCGAATGGCGCAGCGTCAAATCCAACAAAGGCCGCTCTTCCTCGTAAAGAGCGACCTTTGTGGATGTTGAGCCGGGATTTATAGCTAAGATCTTGTAGCTCATAAAGTTTTCGGTTCAGGGTTAGTGTGCGGCTATCCCGCCGCAAAGGTCATTTCTTCACGGCCAGGCAAGCCAGTGCGATCGAGTAGAGTTTCGTGAGGCTCGTATCGCCGCGCGAGGTCAGCACGCACGGTACGTTCGTACCCATGACCATGGCGGCCAGCTCGCCGCCGCACAGGTGCGTCGTGCTCTTGAAGAAGACGTTGGCCGACTCCAGGTTCGGGAAGAGCAGGCAGTCCGGATCGCCGGCCACCGACGAACCCTTCACCTTCTTGTGCTCGGCAACCTCCTTGTAGAGGGCTACGTCCAGCGACAGCGGGCCGTCGACAATCACGTTGCCCAACTGGCCGCGGTCGCCCATCTTGGCCAGAATGGCGCCGTCGGTCGACGATACCACGCTCGTGAGAACCTGCTCCGAGGGGGCGATGCAGGCGATCTTCGGGCAGTCGATGCCCAGCAGCTTGGCCGTCTGGGCCAGGTAGCCGATCTGCTTCATCTTCTGCTTGAAGTCCGGCAGCGGAATGACGGCCACGTCCGAGATGATGAGCAGCTTGTGGTAGCACGGCATCTCGATGATCGAGACGTGGCTCAGCACGCCCTTCGGCGGGAAGAGGCCGGCATCCTTGTTCAGGATTCCGCGCATGTATTTGTCCGTCGAGACCAGACCCTTCATCAGTACGTCGGCATTGCCGGCCACTACGGCGGCGACGGCCTGCTGCACGCACTTCACGTCATTGGTTTCGTTGACGATGTTGAAGGCCTTGATGTCGATGTTGTTTTCCGAGCAGACCTGCTCGATCACGGCCTTGTCGCCGTAGAGCGTCGGCTCGACAAGTCCCTTCTTGTAGGCTTCGTAGACCGCTGCCAGCGTGTGCGAATCCTGGCCGTAGGCTACGGCAAGACGTCTTTTACCCCTCTTTCTCGCCTCTTCGACGATCTCGGTAAGATGCTGAATCATGATGTTTGAGTTTTTTGGGATGGTTTATCCGTTGTTTGTTTGTCTCTTCTATTTGACCAGGTTGTAGGTGTCCGTGGCGATCATCAGCTCCTCGTCGGTGGCAATCACGGCCACCTTCACCTTCGAGTCGGCCTTCGAGAGCAGCTTGTTCACGCCCCGGGCGCCGCGGTTGGCCTCCGGGTCGAACTCCACGCCCATGAACTCCAGACCCGTGCAGACCGCCTCGCGCATCTCGCTCGAGTTCTCGCCCACACCGCCCGTGAAGACGATCAGATCCACGCCGCCCATTTCGGCCGCATACTGCCCGACGAACTTCTTGATGCGCAGGTAGTACATGTCGCGCGCCAGGATGGCCCGTTCGTTGCCCTCGTCGTAGGCGCGGTCGATGTCGCGCATGTCGCTCGAGATGCCCGTCAGACCCAGCACGCCCGACTTCTTGTTCATCATCGTGTCGAGTTCGGCGTAGCTCATCCCCTCCTTTTCGCCGATGAAGGTGATGGCGCTGGCGTCAACCTGGCCGCAGCGCGTGCCCATGACCAGACCGTCGAGCGGCGAGAAGCCCATCGACGTGTCGTACGACTTGCCGTCGAGCACGGCCGTGATCGAGGCGCCGTTGCCGATGTGGCAGGTGATGATCTTCGAATGTGCGAAGTCCAGACCGGCCAGTTCGGCGCCGACCCGTGCCACGTACTTGTGGCTCGTTCCGTGGAAGCCATACTTGCGCACGCGATATTTCTCATAGTATTCGTAGGGCAGGGCGAACATGTAGTTCACGGCCGGGATCGTCTGGTGGAACGACGTGTCGAAGACCGTCACCTGTCTGATGCCCGGAAGCACCTTCTCCACGGCGTTGATTCCCTCGAGGCTGGCCGGGTTGTGCAGCGGTGCGATCTGGCACAGCGACTGGATCTTGGCCTTGACATCCTCCGTGACCAGGCAGCTGGCCGGGAAGTATTCGCCGCCATGGGCCACGCGGTGGCCGACGGCCTTCACCTCGTCGAGCGACGCGATGACGCCGTGCGAGGGGTCGGTCAGTGCCTCGAGCACCAGTTTGATGCCGGTCGTATGGTCGGGAATCGGCTGGTGGAGTTCGAAGGGCGTCTTGCCCACGGGTTTGTGCGTGAGGTCTCCCTCCGGAAGGCCGATGCGTTCCACGAGTCCTTTGGCGAGCAGTTTGCCCGATGCGTCCGTCATGTCGATCACCTGGTATTTGATCGACGACGAACCGCAGTTCAATACGAGAATTACCATAGTTTATTCTTTTTGAGTCTTTGTTGTTTCATTCGTTTTTGCCTCACGCCGTGCGGGTCTGCGAGCCGAGGAGCATGCCCAGCGCCGTAAAGAGCAGGCAGACCGCGATGCTCAGCACCACATAGCAGACCGCCGGGGCGTAGTCGCCGGCCCTGAGCAGCCGCACCGTATCGGCCGAAAAGGTCGAGAAGGTCGTGAAGCCTCCGCAGAGCCCCGTCACCAGCAGCCATCCCCACGTTGAGGAGTTGAGTGTCTGGAGCAGGAAGCCGATCACGAGCGATCCTACGGCATTGACCGTGAAGGTCCCCAGCGGAAAACCGAACAACAGATGGCCGCCGAGCATCCATGTTGAAAGCGCATGACGGGCCATACAGCCGATGGCGCCGCCCAGTCCCACGCAGAAGAGTTCACGAATCATAAGTAAAAGTAGGTATTATTCTACGGACTTGCAAATTTAACGAAAAAAATGATTACGGATTGTTCTGTTTTTTGCCCGAAAAGCGGGATTTTTCATCCGTTCTGCTACGGTTGCCGGATCTGGCCGTCGCCCGTGACGATGTATTTGTAGGTGGTCAGTTCGGGAAGTCCCATCGGACCCCGGGCGTGGAGCTTCTGGGTCGAGATCCCGACCTCGGCCCCGAAGCCGAACTGTCCGCCGTCGGTGAACGACGTCGGCAGGTTCACGTAGAGGCACGCCGCATCGACGCGGCGCGTGAAGCGTTCGGCCGCCGACGCATCCTCGGTTACGATCGACTCGCTGTGGTGCGACGTGTAGCGGGCGATGTGTGCGAGCGCCTCGTCGAGCGACGCAACGCTCCGGATGGCCAGCTTGTAGTCGAGAAACTCCGTGCCGTAGCTCGCTTCGGTGGCTTGTTGGAGCAGCTCGGCAGGGTAGTGCCCTTCGAGGGCCGCGAGCGATGCGGTGTCGGCGTAGAGCGTGACGTGGCGTTCGGCCAGCGGAGCGCAGAGCGCCGGCAGGTCATCGAGCCGCGAGCGGTGGACGAGAAGGCAGTCCAGGGCGTTGCAGACGCTCACGCGGCGTGTCTTGGCGTTGCAGATCACGCGGCGCCCCTTTTCGATATCGCCCGCCGCATCGAAGTAGGTGTGGACGATCCCCGCACCGGTCTCGATCACCGGTACGCGGGCCTCTTCGCGCACGAAGCGGATCAGTCCCGCACCGCCGCGCGGAATCACCACGTCGACGTAGCCCACGGCGTGGAGCAGCGCCCCCACGGCGGCGTGGTCCGAAGGCAGCAGCGTGAACGACGCTTCGTCGATCCCCGACCGGCGGAGCGCTTCGTGCAGCACGCGGGCAATGGCTTCGTTCGAGCGGCGTGCGTCGCTGCCGCCCTTCAGCACGCAGGCGTTGCCCGTCTTCAGGCAGAGCGAAAAGATGTCCGTCGTGACGTTGGGCCGCGCCTCGCAGATCATCCCCACGACGCCGAACGGCACGCGCACCTTGCGGATCGTCATGCCGTTGGGGCGCTTCCAGGCGGCCAGCGTCTCGCCCTGCGGCGAGGGAAGCCCGGCAACGGACTCCATGTCTGCGGCCATCGTCTCGAGCCGCTCGGGCGTGAGCCGCAGCCGGTCGCACAGCGGCGACGCGGGATCCATGGCGGCCAGATCCTCGGCGTTGGCCGCGAGGATCTCCTCCAGGTGGCGGCGCAGCGCTTCGGCCGCCGTGCGGACCGCCTCCGAGAGGCGTTCGGCCGGGATGTCAGGCAGGGCGGCGCCGGCTTGCCGGGCCGCCTCGAAAAGGGGTTGGTAATCGGTCTGCATGCGTCTATTCCAGATAGAGGTAATCACAATGAATCAGCGGGCGGAGCCCCTTGCGGCCCAGGTTGCGGCGGGCCGTGGCGCTGTCGCACGCGATGCGTCCCACGCCCAGCGGCATCCCTTCGGGCGAGAGGATCCGCACGATGTCGTCGCGCTCGAAGTCGCCCTCGACCTGCGTGACCCCCACGGCCAGGATGCTCGCCGCCTGGCTCCGCCGGATGGCCTCGACCGCTCCGGCATCGAGCCGCAGCGCCCCCTTGGCGAAGCCTTCGCTGCTGGCGATCCACTTCTTGAGCCCCGAGGCCGGGCGGGCGGAGGGTTCGAAACGCGTGCAGATCACCTCGCCGTCGCCCAGAACGAGCTCCGTCAGGATGTTGTCGCGGCGGCCGTTGGCGATCACCACCTCGATCCCTTCGCCCGCCACGCGGCTGGCGATGCGGTTCTTCGAGGTCATGCCCCCGCGTCCGCGCGACGAACGCGTCGCGTCGATATAGGGCGAGAGGTCCTCGCCCGGAGCCACGCGCCGGATGACGCGCGAGGCGGGATCCGACGGAGAACCGTCGTAGATGCCGTCGATGTTGCTCAGGATCAGCAGCGCATCGGCCCCCATCATCGCCGCCACGAGCCCCGAAAGTTCGTCGTTGTCGGTGAACATCAGCTCCGTCACGGAGATCGTGTCGTTCTCGTTGACGATCGGGATCACCCCGGCCGTCAGCATCGCCTCCATGCAGTTGCGCTGGTTGAGGTACTGGCGCCGCGTCGAGAGGCTCTCCCTGGTGGTGAGCACCTGCCCGCACGCAATGCCGTATTCGTGGAACAGGTCGTAGTAGCGCGTCATCAGCCGCACCTGTCCCACGGCCGAATAGAGCTGGCGTGCCGAGACCGTGTCGATGCGTCCCGTGCACGGTTCGAGCAGGCTGCGCCCCGAGGCTACGGCCCCCGACGAGACGAGTATCGTCTCGATGCCCGCCCGGTGGAGGCGTGCCAGCTGGTCGACCAGCGCCGAAATGCGCGTCGTGTCGGGCCGGCCCTCCTCGCGCGTGAGCACGTTGCTGCCCACCTTGACGACGATCCGGCGGTATTTCCCTTCCTGTATCATGACTCTTAACCTTGCTAACCCTTTTCATGCGGACCGATCTCCCATCGGTCCGACCGAACAGCCCCCCCCTCAGGGCTCGTACTTGTAGCCGACGCCCTTGACCGTGACGATGCGTTCGTCGCCGATCTTCTGGCGCAGCTTGCGGATGTGGACGTCGATCGTGCGGTCGCCCACGACCACCTCCGTACCCCAGATCTTGGCGTAGATCTCCTCGCGCGGAATCAGCTTGCCCGGCGACGAGTAGAGCAAATCGAGCAACGCGAACTCCTTGCGCGGAAGGCTGATCTCCTCGCCGTCGCGGATCACCATGTAGCGTTCGCGGTCGACCGTAATCCCCGCCGAAGGCCGCTTCTCGGGAGGCGTGCCGGCGTCGATGCGCTTGAGGATCGCCTGCACGCGGCTCACCAGCAGCTTCATCTTGATCGGTTTGGTCAGGTAGTCGTCGGCCCCCACGCCGAAGCCCGTCAGCTGCTGCTCCTCCTCGCCCAGCGCCGAGAGGAAAACCACCATCGTATCCTTCAGTTCGGGGTTGGCGCGGATCGCCCGGCAGGTCTGCGCACCGTCCATCACGGGCATCATCATGTCCAGCAGGATCAGATGCGGATGGCACTCGGCGGCAACCTTCAGCGCCTCGGCGCCGTTCTGCGCCGTGAAGACCTCGTAACCCTCGCGGACGAGGTTGTATCGGACGAATTCGAGGATGTCCACCTCGTCGTCCACCAGCAGGATGCGATGGCTCATTGTCGTCAGGTTCTGGGGCGGCGGACCGGAGTGCGCCGCGGGGTATACAACCTGCGAATGTAACAAAAATTTTCCGAAATCCCGCCGTTTTTTTTCGGCGGATCACCTCCCCGCGGTGCGGGACCGTTCCGCTGTAGGTCGCGATTGCGCGCTTGTTGCAGGTTTTGTCGATTTCTCTTTCGGGTTCCGCATAAAATGGTTATATTTGCGGGATTTATGGACGCTCCCTTCGCCGGGATGCAAAAACCTCTACTGTGATGGCTACTGAAAAATCGACACTTCCTGCTCCCGAGGAGCAAGTCAGCCCCGTGGCTGAAGATGCGAAAACGAGTCCCGTGGCGACTCCCGAATCCGCTGAACCCGAAACTCCGACCGAGGCGTCGACCCCGGCTGAATCCGTGACGCCCCCGATGCCGGAGACCCCGCAGGAGCCCGTCGGTGCCGCTCCGGAAGAGGTAGCCCCGGAAGAGGTGGCACGCCCCAAACGCGCCCGGATCAAACCCGCTGCGGAACCCGTCGCCGAATTCGATGACGAGACGGCTCCCGCTGACGTGCGGGTCGATTTCGCCGACGAGGAGGCCGCTCTGGCCGCCCACGACGCCGGACTCGAACTCGAGGGCGAAACCGCCGAGGAGGCCGAAGCCGATCAGCTGGCCGAAGAGCAGAAAAGCTCGCCCGAGGAGAAGTTCGCCGGCAAGAGCAAGGAGGAACTCGTGGGACTCTTCGCCCGCATGCTCGAAGAGCAGCCCGTACAGTCGATCCGCCGCGATGTCGAGGCGCTGAAGATCGCCTTCTACCGCCTGCGCCGCGCCGAGGTCGAGGCGGCACGCCGCCGCTTCCTCGAGGGGGGCGGTGCCGAGGAGGATTTCGCCCCCGCCGTCGACGGCGCCGAGGTGCAGCTCAAGGAGCTCTTCAAGGAGTACCGCCGCCGTCGCGACATCTTCATCGCCAACCTCGAGGCCGAAAAGGAGGCCAATCTCAAGGTCAAGCAGCAGATCATCGAGGAGCTCAAGGAGCTCGTAAACTCCGATGAGACGCTCAACCATACCTTCAACAAGTTCCGCGAACTGCAGCAGCGCTGGCGCGAAACGGGACCCGTTCCCCAGCAGTACATCAAGGATCTCTGGGAGACCTACAACCTCCATGTCGAGAACTTCTATAACTTCATCAAGATCAACAAGGAACTGCGCGACCTGGATCTGAAGAAAAACTACGAACAGAAGGTCGCCCTCTGCGAACAGGCCGAGGCCCTGCTGCTCGAACCTTCGGTGGTCGAGGCCTTCCACAAGCTGCAGAAGCTCCACGATCAGTGGCGCGAGACGGGTCCCGTGGCCAACGAGTACAAGGAGGCGCTCTGGGAGCGTTTCAAGGCCGCCTCGAGCCGCATCAACAAACTGCATCAGGAGCATTTCGAGGCCCTGAAGGCCGAGCAGGTCAAGAATCTCGAACTCAAGACCGGCCTCTGCGAGGCAACCGAGGAGCTCGCCTCGCAGCCGCTCACTACCCGCAAGGAGTGGAACCGTGCCAGCGACAGGCTGCTCGAGATCCAGAAGACCTGGAAGACCATCGGTTTCGCCCCCAAGAAGGACAACAACCGCATCTACGAACGTTTCCGCACGGCCTGCGACAAGTTCTTCGAGGCCAAGCGCCAGTTCTACGCCGGCCTGAAGACCGAAATGGAGCACAACCTGCAGCTCAAGAACGAGATCTGCGAGGCCGCCGAATCACTGGTGAACAGCGAGGAGTGGAAGAAGACCACCGACGAACTGATCGCCCTGCAGGCCCGCTGGAAACAGATCGGCGCCGTCTCGCGCCGCCACTCCGAGGCCGTCTGGAAACGCTTCCGCGCCGCCTGCGACAAGTTCTTCGAGCGCAAGGCCGCCCACTTCGCCTCGGTCGACGGCGAGTATGAGGAGAACCTGCGCCGCAAGCAGGCCCTGCTCGACGAAATGGCCGCGGCCGACGTCCGCACGGGCGGCTACGAGGTGATCCGCGACTTCCAGCGCCGCTGGAGCGAGATCGGATTCGTGCCCATCAAGCAGAAGGATGCCATTCAGAAGCGATACAAGGCCGCCGTCGACGAACTCTTCAACGCCCTGCGCGGTTCGGAACGCGACCGCTCGATGGGCCGCTTCCGCGAGAAGATCTCCTCGATGAAGGGCTCCGGCGACCGCCGCCTGCGCACGGAACGCGACCGCCTCTACAACAAGGTGCGTCAGCTGGAGCAGGAGATCGCCCTGCTGGAGAACAACATCGGATTCTTCGCCAAATCGAAAAACGCCGAGTCGCTCATCGCCGACGTGCGCGCCAAGATCGAACGGGCTCGCCAGGAGATGGCCGCAACCGTCGAGAAGGTCCGCATGATCGACCGCCAGGAGGCCGACGCAGACAAGGACCCGAACGCCTGACAGACGCTTCTCAAACCGTATCGATCGGAGCCAGTCCGGTCGATCGGTGTTTAAGGATTCAACCGTAAGAGACAGACAAAAAATACAGAAAATCAAGACAGCATGAAACTGACCAAACCCAAGTACATATTCGTGACGGGCGGTGTGGCATCGTCGCTCGGCAAGGGTATCATCTCGGCTTCGATCGCCCGCCTGCTGCAGGCGCGTGGCTATTCGGTGACCATTCAGAAACTCGACCCCTATATCAACGTCGACCCCGGAACGCTCAACCCCTACGAGCACGGCGAGTGCTATGTCACCGAAGACGGCGCCGAGACCGACCTCGATCTGGGCCACTACGAGCGCTTTACGAACCAGCCCACCTCGAAGGCCAACAACGTCACTACGGGCCGCATCTACAAGAGCGTCATCGAGAAGGAGCGCAAGGGCGAATACCTCGGCCGCACGGTGCAGGTCATCCCCCACATCACCGACGAGATCAAACGCCGCATCCAGCTGCTGGGTCAGACCAAAAAGTTTGATATCATCATCACCGAGATCGGCGGTACGGTCGGCGACATCGAGTCGCAGCCCTTCATCGAGTCGGTGCGTCAGCTCCGCTACTCGCTCGGCTACAGGAATACGGCGCTGGTCCATCTGACGCTGATCCCCTACATGGCCGCTTCGGGCGAGATGAAGACCAAACCGACGCAGCACTCGGTCAAGGCGCTGCTCGAGAACGGTCTGCAGCCCGACATCCTCGTGCTGCGCGCCGAGCGTCCCCTGACCACCTCCCTCAAGCGCAAGGTGGCCCTCTTCTGCAACGTCGACGCCAACGCCGTCATGGAGTCGATCGACGTGCCGACGATCTACGAGGTGCCCCTGAAGATGCACGAACAGCACCTGGACGAGGTCGTTCTCGACAAGCTCAACCTCCCGGCCGAGAAGGAGCCCGACATGACCGCCTGGAGCGCCTTTGTCGACAAGATCAAGCACCCCTCCCGGAAGATCGACATCGCCCTGGTCGGCAAGTACACCGAACTCCACGACGCCTACAAGTCGATCAGCGAGTCGTTCATCCACGCCGGGGCGGTCAACGACTGCCACGTCAGGCTCCACTACGTCAACTCGGAGAAGATCACGCCCGAGACTGTCGCCGCCCAGCTGGGCAAGATGGCCGGTATTCTGGTGGCCCCCGGTTTCGGAAACCGCGGCATCGAGGGCAAGATCGAGGCCGTGCGCTTCGCCCGTGAAAACCGCATTCCGTTCCTCGGAATCTGCCTGGGCATGCAGTGCGCCGTGATCGAGTTCGCCCGCAACGTCCTCGGCATCGCCGACGCCAACTCGAGCGAAATGGAGCAGACGGCCCATCCGGTCATCGACCTGATGGAGGAGCAGAAGGGTGTCACGGCCAAGGGCGGCACGATGCGTCTGGGCGCCTATCCCTGCGTGCTGAAGAAGGGCTCGAAGGTGGCTGCCGCCTACGGAAAACTCAACATCTCGGAGCGTCACCGCCACCGTTACGAATTCAACAACGACTATCTGGAGCGTTTCGAGGCCGCCGGCATGAAGGCCGTCGGCGTGAACCCCGACACCAATCTGGTCGAGGTGGTCGAGATCGAGGACCATCCCTGGTTCGTCGGTACGCAGTACCACCCCGAGTACAAGAGCACGGTGCTGAGCCCCTCGCCGCTCTTCGTCGCCTTCGTCAAGGCCGCACTCGATTACGCCGACGCGAAAAAAAAGTAGCCCGGTCCGGTTTGATCGCTTCCCCGTTTGATTACTCACTCAAAAACAAGCAACAACGTTTGAATGGACAAGAAATCGATTATCGGTATTGCCGTCGTGGCGCTCCTCTTCCTGGGGTTCGCCTTCTTCAGCAGTAAGGAACAGAAAGAATATCAGGAGCAGAAGGCCCTCTACGACGCCTATGTCGACTCGGTGGCCCGGGCTTCGCAACCCGTGACCCCGCTGGCTGCAGGTGCCGATTCGCTCGCTGCGGCGGATGCCGTGTTGGCCGATCCGGCCGATGCCAATTCGCTCGCCGCTGCGGCCCGGGTGCGTCAGGTCGAGATGCTCGGCGAGGCTCTTACGGCCGCCCGCGAGGCCGAGGCCGAGGAGTTCACCGTCGAGAACGACGTGATCGCCGTCCGCTTCTCGACCCGCGGCGGTCAGGTCAAGGGGGTCACCCTGAAGGATTTCACCAAGTATGCCCCCCGCGGAGAACGCAGCCAGCTTGTCGAGCTGATGGATCCCTCGACGTCGCGTTTCGGGTTGTCGTTCTATGTCAAGAACGGCCTGCGGAATATCCCCGTCAACACGCTGGACTACGTCTTCGAGGCGCAGCCCGTCGAGACGCTCGGGGACGGGGCCCGACAGGTGGTCATGCGTCTGCCCGTGGCCGAAGGGGCCGCGTTGGAGTACCGGTACCTTATATATGATACGAAGACCCCGCAGCGCGACTATCTGGTCGATTTCGACGTGTGCCTGGTCAACATGGCTCATGCCATGGCCAACCAGACCCAGATTCAGATCGACTGGTCGAACGATACCTATCAGAACGAGCGTGGATTCCAGAACGAAAACATGTACACCACGCTGGCCTACCGCTTCCCCGATGAAAACTCGATCGAAGAGCTGGGCATGAGCGAAAAGTCCAAGTCCAAGGAGGTCTCTTCGCAGGTCAACTGGGTGGCCTTCAAGCAGCAGTTCTTCTCGTCGGTCTTCATCGCCCCGGAGAATGTCTCCTATGCCAACCTGTCGTTCACGACGGCCGCTCCCGAATCGGATCTGCTCAAGAGCTTCTCGGCTCAGATGACCGTGCCCTATACGCCGCAGACCCAGAACTATGACTTCGCCTTCTACTTCGGCCCCAACAAGTATTCGATCCTCAAGAAGGTCGAGTTCCCGGCCGGTGACGACATCCACCTCGAACGGCTGGTTCCGCTGGGGTGGGGTATCTTCGGTTGGGTCAACCGCTGGTGCGTGATTCCGGTCTTCGACTTCCTGCGCAACTACATCGCGAACTTCGGCATCATCATCCTGATCCTCGTCATTCTGGTCAAGATCGTCATCTTCCCGATGACCTACAAGAGCTATGTCTCGATGGCCAAGATGCGGCTGATCAAGCCCAAGGTCGACGAACTCAACAAGAAGTATCCCAAGCAGGAGGATGCCATGAAGCGCCAGCAGGCCACCATGGAGCTCTACAAGAAGGCCGGCATCAACCCCATGGGCGGTTGTATCCCGATGCTGATTCAGCTGCCGATCCTGATCGCCATGTTCCGCTTCTTCCCGGCTTCGATCGAGCTGCGCGGGCAGTCGTTCCTCTGGGCCGACGACCTCTCGTCGTACGACAGCGTGCTGAATCTGCCCTTCTCGATCCCTTTCTACGGCGACCATGTCTCGTTGTTTGCCCTGCTGATGGCCATCTCGCTCTTCGGCTATTCGTGGTACAACTATCAGCAGACGGCCTCCTCACAGCCCCAGATGGCCGGCATGAAGTTCATGATGCTCTATCTGATGCCGATCATGATGCTCCTGTGGTTCAACAGCTACTCGAGCGGTCTGTGCTACTATTACCTCCTCTCGAACCTCATTACCATCGGGCAGACGCTCGTGATCCGGCGGATGGTCGATGACGAGAAGATCCATGCCATCATGGAGGCCAATGCCGCCCGAAAATCCAAGGGCAAGAAATCGAAATTCCAGCAGCGTTATGAAGAGTTGCTCCGTCAGCAGGAGCAGCAGCGCGCCCGCCGCAAATAGTCGGATGGCCGTTGTCCGCGGTTCGTCGGGGTCGGTGATCCGGCCTGACTGACGTCCCGGAGCTTCGGACGAAGCCGTATGAAAAAAGGGCTCTCCCCCGACGGGAGAGCCCTTTTTCGTGCGGTGCGCTTCGGGACCGGATTGGGTGCTCCTTCTATTCGTCGAAACCGATCGAGAAGAAGGTCAGTATGTCGGCCAGCACCTGCTGCCAGTAGCGCCACGTGTGGCTGCCGTGCCGCCTCCGCTCATCGAAAGCCCGGCAATGGCACGGTGCTGTTTGTCGGCAAGAATCCGGTAGCGGCTCTCGATCTGCGGCATGAACTCCTCGAAGAAGAAGCGTTCGTAGGGCCAGCCCGGAACATCGAAGTAGCCCATGTGAAGACCGGTGTGGTTCTCGCCCTCGCCCGAGGCGTCGGGCATGACGATCACCATCGGGTGGGCCAGTCCCGCGGCAAAGGCTTCATCGGCAATCTGGCGCATGTTGCCCTTCTCGGTCCAGGCCGTATGGGTATCGCTGGCGCCGTGAAGCAGGTAGAGAATCGGGTAGCGGCGCGTCGTGTCGCAGTCGTAGCCGTCGGGCAGGTAGACCGTGCAGCCTCTCGGCGGCCCGGGTTCTCCCTGTGCCCCGGGTTCTCTCGTCGGCCCGGGTTCTTCACCCCCCCCCTCGCCTCTTTCGCTACTCGACGTAGAGAACCAACCCCTTGAGGTATTCGCCCTCGGGATGGTAGATGTTGATCGGGTGGTCGGCCGGCTGGGTCAGCTGGTGCAGAATCCGCACCTTGCGCCCGGCGATGGCTGCCGCCGAGAAGACCGTCGTGCGGAACAGCTCCTTCGAAACTGCCTGCGAGCAGGAGAAGGTGAAGAGTATGCCGCCCGGACGAATCTGTGACAATGCCCGTGCATTGAGCCGTTTGTAGCCCTGCATGGCGTTGCTCAACACCTTGTGGTGTTTGGCGAAGG
The DNA here is from genome assembly GCF_002161005.1 of Alistipes sp. An116. Classification (NCBI taxonomy): domain Bacteria; kingdom Pseudomonadati; phylum Bacteroidota; class Bacteroidia; order Bacteroidales; family Rikenellaceae; genus Alistipes; species Alistipes sp. An116. The sequence goes on along the minus strand of NZ_NFLR01000019.1, from coordinate 20,095 downwards.
CCGGAGGGTCGAGGATGATCAGGTCGTAGCGGTCACCGATCTCCTTGAGGTACTCCACGGCATCGGCCGCCAGTTCCCGGTGGTTGTCCGTCTCTCCGAAGTTGAGCCGCATGTTCTCCGTGGCCAGCTCCACGGCCCGCTCCGACGAGTCGACCGAAACCACCTCGCGAGCCCCGCCCGAGAGGGCATAGACCGAAAATCCGCCCGTATAGCAGAACGTATTGAGCACCGTGCGGCCTCGGGCGTAGCGTTTCACGAGCTCGCGGTTCTCACGCTGGTCGAGGAAGAAGCCCGTCTTCTGACCCTCCTCCCAGTTGACGAGAAACTGTTCGCCGTTCTCGAGGACCACCTGCGACGGGTTTTCGGCGTGGCCCCACAGGTAGCCGTCAACGGCCCCGAGGTGCGCCTTGAAGGGGAGTGTCTGCGACGATTTGTCGTAGATGGCCGTCAGGCGGTCGCCGTAGGCCGCGCGCAGCGCCTCGGCAATCTCCATCCGCGAACGGTACATCCCCACCGAGTGGCACTGGATGACGGCCGTCGTGCCGTAGATGTCCACCACGAGTCCCGGCAGCGAATCCCCCTCGCCGTGGATGAGCCGGTAGCAGGTCGTCGCGGGGTTGTCCGTCAGACCGAGCGTGCGCCGCACGTCGTGGGCCACGGCCACGCGCCGGTTCCACCATGCCTGGTCGATCGGTTCGCGTTCGAACGAGAGCACCCGCACGGCGATCGATCCGACCTGGTAGTGGCCCTGGGCGATGAAGTCGCCCGTGTGGGTGTAGACCTCGACGAGGGCCCCTTCAGCGAAATCCTCCTCCTCTTCGGCCCGGATGTGGTCGATGGCCCCCGAGAAGATCCACGGGTGGCGGCGCAGGAGCGACTCCTCCTTGCCTTTGCGCAGAATGACTTGTGGTATCATGATCGTAGCGTTTTTTGCGGGGTGCGGAGCAGCTTTTCGTAGATCCGTGTGCAGACCCACGCATCGGTGGCGGCGTAGAGCTGCTGCTTGTCGGTCAGCGTCGCGGCCTCCCAGTTGCTCAGCCGCTGGGCCTTCGAGACACGCTGTCCCAGCACGATGGCCGAGAGCTTGCGCAGGCTCTTCTCGCCGATGCCCCACTGCGGGGCGATCGACTGCAGGTCGATGAATCCCGCCTCGCGGAAGTGGCGGATCTGGTGCAGCGCACGCAGATCGCCTGCCACATCGGCCCCGACCTTGAGCACCTGTTTGTTCTCGAGCAGCTGCAGGATGGGTTTGGCCAGCGGAATCCGGTTCAGCCGGAAGAGATAGCAGACCGTCGGCGTCGAGAGCTGGAGCAGCGATACGCGGAAGGTCACCCCCGGACGGAACGACGGCCGCGTCTCGGTGTCGAAGCCGATCACCGGTTCGGCGGCAAGCACCTTGCAGGCCTCGACGATGTCGCGTTCGTGGTCGATGATACAGATCCGGCCTCCGAACTCGATGGCCGGAAGCTGGGCGGTCTCTTCGTTGCTGATCTTATCGGTAAAGTTGTTGACTGTGGTCATCCCGAGTGAATGTTCCTGCAAAATTACGGAATAATTTTCAATATCCCGCTGCCGTCGGCGACGATTTTGCCCTCGGCGAGCAATTCGCGGAGCACCGAGGCGATGCGTTCGGGCGAGGCGGCACAACCGGCAGCCAGTTGGCGCGGATCGGCCGGACGGGCCGTCAACCGTTCGAGCAGCTGTCGCCGCAACTCCTCGTCCGAAGCCGCGGCCGACGGAGCGGCGGAGGCGGTCGATGGGGCGTCGGAGTCGGCCGGGGACGGGTTTTCGTTCGCACCGCCCGGCGTATTCGGAGTTCCGGCAGCCGCTTTGGCCGCCCGCTTGCGGGCCAGGCAGACGTCGCAGATCCCGCACGGCTCCGCAGACTCGGCCCCGAAATAGCGCTCCAGAATCGTGCTGCGGCACTCCGTTTCGTTGCGCGCGTAGGCGAGCATCTGCTCGAAGCGTTCGCGGATGAGTTCCTGCCGGCGGCGGTAGGTCTCCGGGGCAATGTAGAGATCCTCGCGCGGAAGCCGCTCTTCGTTCAGGTAGAGCAGCGGCGAGCGGTTCGACGGAATGTAGCGGATCACACGCAGCTGCCACAACTCCCGGAGCAGCTCCTTGACCCGTTCGACCGTATAGCCGCTCCAGGTGGCCAGTTCGCCCTCGTCGATGGGACGGAATTCGGTGAAGATGCCGTTGTAGAGGCGCAGCAGCGTGCGGATGAACGGGTCGAGCCGGTCGCGCTGGAGCCGAAGCCGGTAGAGATCGTCGCGGCTCACGCAGAACATTACCCGAGCAGGGTTGTCCTGCAGATCGGTCAGGGTCATGTAGCCGTTCTGCTGGAGCAGCTTCACGGCGCTCTGCACCGTCCCGGCATAGAGGTGTTCCCGCGCGCAGAAGTCGTAGAGGTTGAACAGATGGCTCGTCTCGCCCCCTTCGCCGATGCCGATCTGCAGGTAGGAACAGATCCGCTCGTAGATCTCCTTGATCTTCTCCAGTGGCGGAAACTCCTGCTCGAAACGGCGCGAGATCCGTTCGCCGTCGTCCGAGGCGACGAGCAGCAGCGCGTAGGCCCGCTTGCCGTCGCGTCCGGCACGCCCGGCCTCCTGGTAGTAGCTCTCCAGCGAGTCGCACATCGCGTAGTGGACCACGAAGCGCACGTCACCCTTGTCGATGCCCATGCCGAAGGCGTTCGTCGCAACCATCACCCGGACCCGTCCCTGCAGCCACTCCTCCTGACGCTGCGAACGGTCGGCGTGGCCCAGACCGCCGTGGTAGGCGGCCGTCGTAATGCCCTCGTTGCGGAGCTGTTCGGCCAGCTGTTCGGCTCCGTCGCGCGTGCGGGTGTAGACGATGCCCGATCCCGGAACGTTGTGCAGCAGCCGCAGCAGCTGGCCCAGTTTGTCGTCCGTGTGGCGGACGCTGTACGAGAGGTTCGGCCGCGCGAAGCTGCTGCGGATGACGTTCGGCTCGGCGAATTTCAGATGGAGCATGATGTCCTCGGCCACGGGGCGCGTCGCCGAGGCTGTCAGCGCCAGCACCGGGACGCCCGGCAGCCGCTCGCGCAGCTCGGCGATCCGCAGGTAGGAGGGGCGGAAGTCGTAGCCCCACTGCGAGATGCAGTGCGCTTCGTCGACGGCCAGCAGCGTCACGGGCATCCGCACGACCCGCAGCCGGAAGGCTTCCGTGGTCAGCCGTTCGGGCGCCACGTAGAGGAATTTCGTGTCGCCGTAGACGCAGTTGTCCAGTGCGATGTCGATCTGCCGCGGCGAGAGCCCCGAGTGGATCGCCACGGCCGGGATTCCCTGCCGCCGAAGCCGGTCGACCTGATCCTTCATCAGGGCGATGAGCGGCGTGACGACGATGCACAACCCCTCGCGCGCCATCGTCGGAACCTGGTAGGTGAGGGATTTCCCGCCTCCGGTGGGCATCAGCACCAGCGTGTCGCGCCCCTCCATTACCGAACGGATGATCTGCTCCTGAACGGAGCGGAAACACGTAAAGCCCCAGTAGCGTTCGAGTGTGCGGTAGATGTTGTCCGTGACAGATTCCATGTTCACAAAGGTACGAAAAATTAGGCGTTCTTCGGAATTTTTCCTATTTTTGCCCTCGGACAAGTCGTTGCATGATGAAGATCCGCTCCGAATACAGGCTCCGCGAAATGGCCGGCGAACAGGTTGCCGTGGCCCCCGGAGAGGCCGAAACCGCCGCTCCGACACGCATTCTGGCGCTCAACGCGCCGGTCCGTGCGCTGTGGAATCTCTTCCGCGGGCGGGAATTCTCGGCCCAACAGGTGGCCGAAGCATTGACGGAACGCTACAACGTGTGCCCCGAAAGAGCCCGCAGCGACGCCCGGAAGTGGATCGGACAACTCGTCCCGTGCGGGATCATCGAATCATGAAGCTCAAACGCTGCATAGCTCTGGCGCTCTGCGCCCTGTACATCGCGGCAACGGCCTCGGTGTCGCTGGCGTCGATGACCTGCAAGTGTCTGGGCATGATGCGTGCGCAGACCGAACTCCGTTGTGCGGAGTGCTGCGCGGCCGACCTGTGCACCGATCCGCTGCCCTGCGGCGGAGGGTGGCTCGCTGCGGGCTGCGACTGCGACCGGCACTCCACCGAAATCGAACTCTATACGTCGTCGCATCCGGACGACAGCGAAAAATATCTCCGTTGCATCGTCTCGGAACTGCCGCCTTCGCTGGCGGCCGAACTCCCCGAACCGGCCCGTCTCATCCTTCCGGCCGGCGATGCTTCGCTTGCTCCGGTTCCGCTCCCCCGGGAGGTCATCCTGCGGAACCGCGGGATGAGGGCTCCTCCCGTGAGAGGGTAGTCGGGAGCGTGTGCGGCGGAGCTGCGCACACTCCGCCGCGTATGAGCTCCCCGGCCGTACGTCGCCGGTTTTTCCCCTGTTTCGCAAATCGTTGAACTCCGCTGTCGGGGCAGGCCTGACAGCAGTTGACCGTCGAAAAGCATGAACGACAACCGTTTGGAAGAGATTCTGCAACAGCACGGTATCCGCCCTACGGCGGTGCGGATCCTGTTGCTCGAGATCATGGAGCGCTTCGAGAATACGTTCAGCCTCGCCGACCTCGAAACCGAGGCCGACACGCTCGACAAATCCTCGATCTTCCGCTCGCTCACGCTCTTCGCCCGTCACCATCTGCTCCACGTCGTCGAGGACGGCAGCGGTGCCACGAAATACTGCCTCTGCCACAACGACCACGCCTGCCGCGTCGAGGAGATGCATTGCCACTTCCATTGCGAAATCTGCGGAAAAACCTTCTGCCTGGACAACATCCATATCCCCGTGATCAGCTATCCCGAGGGGTATGAGGTCCGGGAGATCAATTACCTGATCAAGGGACGCTGTCCCGCCTGCCGGTCGAAACACTGATCTTCGCGCGCTGCCCGTCTTTGCAATCGGGTTGCAAAAACGTTGCGATACCTTTGCCGGCGTAAACAAATTGGATGATCTCATGATTCGCTTGCATCTGAACACTCTTTTCATGGCGGCTTTGGCCGTCCTCTGCGGGTGCGGGGCCGCCGTGGCCCAGGACCTGCGCGGCGTGGTGCGCGACGCCGACAACAACCCCCTCGTCGGCGCTTCGGTCTACTGGGCCGGAACCACCATCGGGTCCAGCACCGATGCCCAAGGGGCATTTCTGCTCCATCGCGTCCGGGGATACGACCGTCTGGTGGCCTCGTATCTCGGTTATGTCAATGATACGCTCCGCGTCGAAAACGGCGCCGAGCGCGTCGAGTTCGCCCTGCGTGCGGAGGGCGTAGCTCTGGAGGATGTCGTCGTCGAAGGGACCGTCAGCGGCAACTTCGTCAAGCGCGACGGCATCGTCAAGGGCGAGATGATCTCCTTTGCGGGCCTCTGCAAGATGGCCTGCTGCAACCTGGCCGAGTCGTTCGAAAACTCCGCCTCGGTGACCGTCGGCTACAGCGACGCCATCTCCGGAGCCCGGCAGATCAAGATGCTCGGTCTGGCCGGAACCTACACCCAGATCCTCGACGAAAACCGCCCGATCATGCGCGGCCTGAGCGCCCCCTACGGCATGAGCTACACGCCGGGCATGTGGCTCAACTCGATCCAGGTCTCGAAGGGCGTGGCCTCGGTGACGGCCGGCCACGAGGCCATCACCGGGCAGATCAACCTCGAACACCGCAAACCAACGGACGAGGAGCGCCTCTTCCTGAACGTCTATCTCGACGATGAGCTCCGCCCCGAGGTCAACCTCTCGTCGGCCTTCCCCGTCACGCGGGACAAGAAGCTCTCGAGCGTCATCCTGCTCCACGGTTCGGGTGACACCGACGTGCGGAGGATGGACCACAACGACGACGGATTCCACGATCTGCCCATCTCGAACCAGGTCAACGTGGCCAACAAGTGGCTCTATGCCGCCGACAACGGCATGCAGATCCGCTGGGGCTGGAAGTTCGTCCAGGAGAACCGCCTGGGCGGCATGATGGACTACAAGAATACGACGGCCATGCGCGACGCCATGCTCGAGGACTGGAACTGGACGGACGAGGACAAGCCCAAGCCCATGCCGCTCTACGGTTCGCACATCCGCAACCGCAACGTCAACGGCTATTTCAAGCTCGGCATGCCAGTCGGGCCGTCGGTCTACGATGCCGAGGAGGAGGACGAGATGCGCTCGAACCTGGCGTTCGTGGCCGATTTCGACCATTTCAACGAGGCGGCCTACTTCGGGCTGAACAACTACGACGGCAACCAGAATTCGCTGGCCCTGAATCTGATGTACAACCACTACTTCACCTACCGTTCGTCGCTCATCGTCGGCGGACAGCTCCATCTGGACTACTACCGTGAGGGGCTGCTCAACCGCACGCCCTGGATCACACAGTTGGCCAGCGCCGATTTCGATCTGGACCGCAACGAGCGTGAGGCGGGCCTCTACGCCGAGTACACCTATGCCATCAAGGACAAGTTCTCGGTCGTGGCCGGTGTGCGCGGCGACTACAACCACTATTACGACCGCTTCTTCGTCACGCCGCGCGGCCATCTGAAGTGGAACATCACCCGCTCGACCACGCTCCGCGCCTCGGCCGGTCTGGGTTACCGTTCGACGAACCTCATCACGGACAACATCGGCGTGCTGGCTACGGGCCGCGCCATCCGTCCGGTGACCTTCGACGAAGCCGGGCTGCCCGCCAACGGTTCGTTCCGCGATATCGACCGTATGGAGAAGGCCCTCACCGCGGGTGGAAGCCTCACGCAGACCTTCGGCCTTGTCGAGCCCGATGACGCCACGCTGAGTTTCGACTACTTCCGCACGCAGTTCTACAACTCGGTGGTGGCCGACCAGGAGATGTTCGCCGATCGGATTGTCTTCTACAGCACCGACGGCCGTTCGTCCACCGATACCTATCAGGTTGACTTCTCGTGGACACCCGTTGAGCGGCTCGACATCTTCGCCACGTTCCGCTACACGGACAGTGAGATGACGATCCGCCGTGCGGACGGCACTTCGGCCCGTGTCGAACGCCCGCTGGTGAGTCAGTACAAGACGCTGCTCAACATCCAGTATGCCACGAAATTCCGCCGCTGGACCTTCGATGCCACGGCGCAGCTGAACGGTCCGGCGCGTATTCCGACGCAGAATGCCGATCTGGCCGACAGCTACTACTCACCGCGCTATCCGATGTTCTACGCCCAGGTGAGCCGCAAGTTGGGCAAGTTCGACCTCTATGTCGGGTGTGAGAACATCGCCGACTACATCCAGAAGGACCCGATCATAAATGCGGAGAATCCATACGATTATCGCTTCAACTCGATGAACGTCTGGGGGCCGCTCATGGGTCGCAAGTTCTATATCGGCCTGCGGCTGAATATCTATTGACAGGCTGTCGAGCGGAGGCCGATATGGAACCGATGCAGACAATCCCTCCAAACCTCCCTTTGAGAAGGGAGGCTTCGGCAGCGGTTGACAAAGATGCGAAGATCGGCCTGCGGCTGAATATCTATTGATCGGCTGCCGAGTGGAGGCCGATATACCTAACAGGAGACCGATATGCCGGAAAACCCGGAAAACAAAACCGAAACAACAACCGATAAAATGGCAAAAACAATGAAACGAATTCTGATGCTGTGCCTGGCCCTGGTGATGGGCGTGGGCCTGACGGTGGCTGCCCCCAAGGGCGCTCCCAAAAAGATGGTGACGACGATCTTTGCGGCCGATGTCGACTGCGAACATTGTGTCAACAAGATCCTGAACAACGTCCCTTCGCTCGGCAAGGGTATCAAGGACGTACAGGTAAGCCTCGAGAAAAAGGAGGTGACCGTGGTCTACGATGCCTCGAAGAACAGCGACGAGAAGATCATCCAGGGGCTGGCCTCGCTCAAGGTGAAGGCCGAAGTCAAGAAGTCCTCGAATACCGAATCCGCGGCGAAAAAGTAACTGCCTGCCTCTTTCAAAGGAATCGGGGCGGTCTCTCGGCTGAGAGATCGCCCCGATTCGTTTCGGGCGGGCAAAAGCCTCGCGAGGGTTATTCCAGCGGCCGGATTCGGACCTCGGTCACCCCGTCCAGCTCCTGTGTGAGGCGCTCCAGATCGGTCTTCTCCTCCACTTCGCCGTAATGGTAGGGGTAGAAGATCGCCGGACGGATCGCCTTGACCGCCTCCACGGCCTGATCGACGGTCATCGTATAGGGCTGGTTCACAGGCAGGAAGGCGATGTCGATGTTTTTCAGCTTCTTCAGCTCCGGAGTCGGCTCCGTATCGCCGGCCACGTAGATGCGTGTTCCGCCGATCGTCAGCACATAACCGCAATCCTCGCGGTCCTTCGGGTGGAACTGAAGGTGTCCCGGCGTGGTGTTGTAGGCCGCCACGGCCTCGATCTTCACGTAGTCGCGCGGCGTGGCTACGCTCCCCGGACGCATCGTGTAACAGTTCATCTCGAAGGCTTCGGCCGAGGTCCGGTCGCAGAGAATCTCCGTCTCGGGGGTCAGAATCCGATCCACGGCCGTGATGTCCAGGTGGTCGTGGTGCGAGTGGGTGATCAGCACCAGATCGCTTTTCGGCAGCGAGGCGTAGTCGGCGTATTCGCTGACCGGATCCACGTAGATCCACTTCCCGCCGGTCTCGATGGCCAGCGAGGCGTGTTTGAAGAAATGAAACCTCATTTCGCGCCCGTCGCGCGCCGTGAGCGTGTCCGACGGGTATTCGGGGGCCTTTGAACGGCCGCATCCGAAGAAGGTAAGTAAGGACATAATGGTTGTTCCGATTATCAAATGGGTCTTCATCGTGGATTAAAGATACGATTTTGCGGCGAATTGTCCAAATATTCCGCTCCTTCGTAAAAAAAATCGTACCTTTGGGGCGTGAACCTGTTTTTTTTTGCTTCGGGCATGCAGTAATCCGCTCCGGAGCCCGTTTTATGGAAAACGTATAATCGACAACATCGCATGAAGAGAATTTTTGCTACGCTGATGCTCGCGGCCCTGGCGCTCTCGAGCTGTGTCAAGGAGAATGACTCCTACAAGGACTGGTTGCCCGTACAGCCCGGTCAATATATCTACACCTACGTCATGACCCAGGATCGGGTCGCCATGCAGGCTGCCAATGCCGGCATGCGGGTGGCCGTGATGGCTGCCGAGGTGGCCAAGCAACGGGCCGCCGGGGAAGATGAGGTGACCATCGGGACGGTGAAGTACAACAATCAGCTGTTGCTTTCGGCGCTTTTCAACTCCGGAACCAAGATCGAGGAGACAGACGACGGATATATGCTTACCTTCTCGAAGGATTATCTGATGCCCGACGGATTCCATCTCGGAGGCTCGCTGCTTGTCCGCACGGGCGGTGCCGCCGAACTGGCCAACGGAGCCGAATGGAGTGTGGAGATGCAGCCCGATTTCAAACTCTACAGTGACTCCGCTTACGGAAGCGTGCAGTCGCAGGTCAACATGTACAGCGGCACCACGACGCTCACGGACAATCAGGACGGATCTTATACCATTCGTCTCTCAGGCATAGCCGCCGAGGTCGATGGCAGTCACATCGGATCCTCGAACTGGAGTACTTCGGACGAGGGCTTTGTCCTCCGCCCCGAGGATGAGAAGGTGACGCTGGCCTACTCCTCCTGCCACGGCGAGACCTTTCGGATCAACGGATCCGCTTCGGGCCTCTCGATTTATGCCAACATGTCTGGATCCCGCCCGTTGAGCATGTCCTACACCGTGACCGACGGACTCTTCGTCGGGCTGCGGATCATCGGCGGAACCCAGGAGTGCGAGTTTACCTCGACCTCCGACTACGATACGGCGGGCTATCCCGCTCCCGATGTCCGCGTCGAGTGGACCAACGGTCAGTCCCGCATCTTCTACAACGGAAACGTCTATCCGAAGGAGTAACCTCCTTCCGCAAGACCGCGAAAAAAGGCTGCATCCACATAAGGGGATGCAGCCTTTTTTCGTGTCCGGAGCCTTGCCGGCGGATCACTGCTTCTGCGTCTGTGCGAGGTAACGCTTGTATTCGACGGGCGTCACCTTGATGAACTGCCGCACGTAGCTCTCCCAGTTCTCCAGCATCCGACGGCCGATGGCGCTGTTCGTGTGGCGGACGTGGGTGATGATCAGCCGGTGCAGCTCTTCGCGGTCATCGGCCCGGTCGAGCAGCGTCAGTTCGACCATCTCCATGTTGCAGTAGTAGTCGAAATCGCCGCGCGGGTTCCAGACGTAGGCGATACCGCCGCTCATGCCTGCGGCGAAGTTGCGGCCCGTCTGCCCGAGGATGGCCACGCGGCCGCCGGTCATGTATTCGCAACCGTGGTCGCCGACTCCCTCGACGACGGCCGTCGCTCCGCTGTTGCGCACGCAGAAGCGTTCGCCGACCCGGCCGTTGATGTAGGCCTCGCCCGCCGTGGCGCCGTAGAGCAGCGTATTGCCGGCGATGACGTTTCCTTCGGCGGCGAAGCGGCTCCCTTCAGGCGGTACGACAACGAGCTGTCCGCCCGAAAGCCCCTTGCCCAGGTAGTCGTTGGCGTCGCCCTCGAGGCGGAACGTAACCCCCGGGCAGAGGAAGGCGCCGAAACTTTGACCGGCGCTTCCGCGGAAGGTCACCGTCAGCGAACCCGTCGTGAGTCCCCGGCTGCCGCAGCGGCGCGTGATGTGGCCGCTGAGCATCGCTCCGACACTGCGGTCCGTGTTGGCGATCGGCAGGGCCTGCACGAGATTCTTCCGTTCGTCGATCACCCGGTCGGAGAGCGGCAGCAGCTGCCGGTCGATGACCTCCGTCAGGGCGTGCTCCTGCGGCTGGGTATGGCGCCGATCGGCATCACCCGCCGGGCGGAAGAGCAGCCGTCGCAGATCGAGTCCGTCGCCCGGTGCGCCGGCGGCAATCGGACGCTGGCGCAGCAGGTCGCTGCGGCCGATCAGATCGTCGAGCCGCGCGTAACCCATGGCCGCCATTCGGCGCCGCAGATCTTCGGCCAGCAGCCGGAAGTAGGTGATCAGGTGTTCGGGCTTGCCGGTGAAGCGCTTCCGCAGTTCGGGGTTCTGCGTCGCCACGCCCATCGGGCAGGAGTTCGTATGGCACTTGCGGATCATCCGGCACCCCAGCACCACGAGGGCCGCCGTGCCGAATCCGTACTCCTCGGCTCCGAGCAGGGTGCTCACCAGCACGTCGTGGGCGCACTTCATCTGCCCGTCGGCCTGCAGCCGCACGCGGCCCCGCAGACGGTTGCCCACGAGCGTCTGCTGGATCTCGGCCAGTCCGATTTCGACCGGTACGCCGGCGTATTTCATGGAGTCGGCCGGGCTGGCTCCCGTGCCGCCGTCCGAACCGCTGATGAGGATCTTGTCGGCCTTGGCCTTCGCCACGCCCGCAGCGATGGTCCCCACGCCGCTCTCGGCGACGAGTTTCACGCTGATCAGCGCCTCGGGGTTGATGTTCTTCAGGTCGAAGATCAGCTGGGCCAAATCCTCGATCGAATAGATGTCGTGGTGGGGCGGGGGCGAGATGAGCGTGATGCCCGGGATCGAGTGGCGCGTGCGGGCGATCATCTCGTCGACCTTGAAGCCCGGAAGCTGGCCGCCCTCGCCGGGCTTGGCCCCCTGCGCCACCTTGATCTGGATCTCGTCGGCGTTGACCAGGTACTCGGCATCGATGCCGAAGCGTCCCGAAGCCACCTGCTTCACGGCACTGCGCAGCGACGTGCCGTCTGCCAGCGGCGTGTTGCGGGCCGGGTCTTCGCCCCCTTCGCCCGTGTTGCTCTGGCCGCCGATGCGGTTCATCGCTGCGGCGATCGTCTCGTGCACCTCCTTGCTGATGGCCCCGAACGACATCGCCTCCACGACGAAGCGGTGCATGATCTCCCCGGCCGGCTCGACCTCCTCGAGTGCGATGGGCCGGCGGTCGCTGACGATCTCCATCAGATCGCGCAGGAAACGCGGCTTGTCGCGGTGTTCAGCCTGGCGGGTGAACTCGGCGAAGGTTGCCTCGTCGCCCGTGCGGGCGGCACCTTGCAGCGAGAGCACCGTGGCGGGATTCCAGCCGTGGAACTCGCCGTCGCGGCGGTAGGCGTAGCGTCCGAAGTTCTCGAGCGGCGTCTCTTCGAGGGCCGGAGCGGCGAAGCCCCGCGCATGCAGGGCCGAGGCCTGGCGCGCAACCTCCTCGAGCCCGATGCCGCCGATCGACGAGTGGCCGCCGCCCATGTAGCGTTCGAGCAGCGCATCGCCCACGCCCAGCGGTTCGAACAGCGCCGCGCCGCGGTAGCTGCGGATCGTCGAGATGCCCATCTTCGACATGATCTTCAGCATCCCCTTGTCGACGGCCCGGATGTAGTGCTGCTCGGCCCCTTCGTAGTCGAGTTGCAGTTCGCCCGCGGCGGTCAGCTGCCGGAGGATGGCAAAGGCCATGTAGGGGTTCACGCCGCTGGCGCCGTAGCCCATCAGCAGCGCCACGTGCATCGTCTCGCACACCTCGCCGCTCTCGACGATCACGGCGATCTGCGACCGCTTGCGGCGCGAAATGAGGTAGTGGTGCACGGCCGACATGGCCAGCAGCGACGGGATGGCGGCGTGCTCCGGGTCGATGCCGCGGTCGCTCAGGATCACGTAGTTGTAACCCTCGTCGACGGCCCGTTCGGCCGCCCGGCACAGCGCGTCGAGCGCCTCTTCGAGCGCCCGTCCGTCGCCTCCCGCCGGGAAGAGCATCTGCAGCGTGATGGTGCGGAAGCCCTTGTATTCGAGGTTGCGCAGGATGTCCAGATCGCGGTCCGAAATGATCGGCGAGGCCATCATCACCACCTTGCACAGCTCGGCCGAGGGCTTGAGGATGTTCTTGCGCACGGCGCCGATGTAACTGGTCAGCGACATGACCAGCTCCTCGCGGATCGAGTCCATCGGCGGGTTGGTCACCTGGGCGAACTGTTGTCGGAAGAAGTTGAAGAAGCGCTGCGGCTGTTCCGACAGCACGGCCAGCGGCGTGTCGTCGCCCATCGAGACGGTCGGGCCGGCCGCGGCCGTGGCCATCGGCTTGAGAATGCGGTCGATCTCCTCGCGGTCGTAGCCGAAGGCCCGCAGCGATTGGGCGTAATGGGGCACCTCGTGCGTCACGCGGCGTCCGCTGGTGATGTGGCGCAGGATGATCCGGTTGTCGTGCAGCCACTCGTCGTAGGGGTGCTCCGCGGCCAGCTGGCGCTTGATCTCGTCGTCGAAGAGGATCTGCCCCTGTTCGGTGTCGACCATCAGGATCTTGCCCGGTTCGAGGCGTCCCTTCGATTCGATCTCGTTGGCCGGGATATCCAGTACGCCCGTCTCCGAGGCGATGACCATCAGTCCGTCGCGCGTGATCAGGTAGCGTGCCGGACGCAGTCCGTTGCGGTCGAGCATGCCGCCCGCGTAGCGTCCGTCGGAGAAGATGATCGCCGCCGGACCGTCCCACGGCGCCATGAAGATCGAGTGGTATTCGTAGAAGCTCTTGAGCTTTTTCGAGAGCGGGTTCTTCTCGTTGAAACTCTCCGGAACGAGCATCGCCAGCGCGTGGGGCAGCGACATGCCGCCCCGCAGGAAGAACTCCAGCGCATTGTCGAACGAGGCGCTGTCGCTCATCCCCGGCTGGATGATCGGACCCAGTCCGCCGTCGGTCCGCCCGGCAAATTCGGGATGGAGCACCGCCTCGCGCGTCCCCATCCAGAGGCGGTTGCCGCGGATGGTGTTGATCTCGCCGTTGTGGCCGATCAGCCGGAAGGGTTGCGCCAGGCTCCATGTCGGGAAGGTGTTGGTCGAGAAGCGCGAGTGGACCAGCGCAATGGCGCTCGAGAAGTAGGGGCTCTGCAGATCGGTGAAGTAGTGGCGCAGCTGGCGCGACGAGAGCATTCCCTTGTAGACGATCGTGCGCGTCGAGAGGCTGGCGATGTAGCAGCTTCGCTTGTCACGGATCGTCGACGAGGCGATCCGTGCCTCGAGGCGTTTGCGCACGACGTAGAGCAGCTCCTCGAGCCGCTGGCGGTCGTCGCACCCCACGATGAAGAGCTGCCAGATGTCGGGCTCCGTGGCGGCGGCATCCTCACCCAGGATCGTGCTGTCGACCGGCACGCGGCGTGTGGCCATCAGCTGCAGTCCCTGCTCCTCGACCGATTCGGTGGCCAGCCGCATGAAGAGCCGCTGGTCCTCCTCGTTGCGCGGCAGGAAGACCATTCCCACGCCGTAGCGCCCCTTTTCCGGGACGGGAATGCCGTTCAGCAGGATGAATTCGTGCGGAATCTGCACCAGAATACCCGCACCGTCACCGGTTTTGTTGTCCGAACCTTCGGCGCCGCGGTGGGCCATGTGCTCCAGCACGCAGAGTCCCTGGTCGACGACCGAGTGGTATTTGTTTCCGTTGATGTTGACGACGAGTCCGACCCCGCAGGCGTCATGCTCGTTCTCCGGACGGTAGAGTCCACCCTCCGGCATGGCATACGTTTTCTTCATAGGATTCTCGCTAACTAACCTTCGACAGACTGTGGCGGGGCGACGGGGCGATTTTTGTTTTCCCTTCCTTTCCGGCAGCAGTCAATACCTACAAAGATAAGGATTTTTGAAAAAAGATGCAAATCGGAGGGTTATTTTTGAAATTATTTTAATATTATTCCAGCCTTGCAAAGTGTGGGTGGAAACGTATTGTGTTGGTTCTAAGTGTGTTGCATTGACTGCTCTTTGCAAGGAGGGAAATTCTGCCGGGGCGTGGGTCGGGGTGATTTGTGGCCGATTGAGGGGGGCTCCCGGAGGGTGGTGGCAGGGTGTCGGGCCGGTGGCCGGGGTGGATTACCGCTTGTTGGAAGAGGAATCCGGCTGTTCGGGGTGTCGGTCGAGCCGCAGCACCGACGGCAGGCAGAAAGCCACGCACCCCAGCAGGCAGATGGCTCCTCCCGAGAGGACGAACGTTGTGGTCAGCCCCACCTGCTCGGCCAGAAATCCCGTGCTCAGCAGCCCGAGGGCTGAGGGCAGCAGTCCGAAACTGCGGTAGAGCGACAGCACGCGTCCCAGCAGACCCGCCTCGATGCGGGTCTGGAGCACGGCGACGAACGAGGCGTTGAAGACGCTGCTCGAGACGCCGGCGGCGGCCGTCAGCACCGCAAACCAATAGAAGGCCGTCGGTGGCAGCAGTCCCGAGAGCAGGAATGAAAGCCCCACCATGATATACATCAGATTGATCAGCACGATGCGGTTGATCGGGTAGTTGCGGGCCCCCATGATCGCCCCGCCGAGCAGGGCTCCGCCGCCCCAGATGATCTCCACGAAGCTCATCTCCCAGGTGCCGCCGCCGAAGTGGTTGAGCGTCATGAGCGGGAACATCACCCCGACGGGCATGATCAGAAACCAGATGGCGATGGCCAGCACGAAGAACCATCCCAGACCGGGTTGCGAGTGCATGGCGGCGAATCCTTCGCGCAGTTCGTGCCACAGATCGGCCTTGCGCTTCGGGCGCTCGGGGTTCGGAATGCGGACGAAGAGCAGCGTCGTGCAGGCGATCAGCGCCCCCACGACATCGAGCAGCAGGATGTTGCCGATCGAGGTGAGCCCCAGCAGCAGGGCTCCCAGTGCCGGTCCTGCCAGGTCCGAGAATGACGAAATCACCTGATTCACGCCGGCGATGCGTGTCAGCTGCCGCTCGGGGGCCAGCAACGGCACCGAGGCCTGCATGGCCGGCACGTGGAAGGCCGTTCCCACCGAACGGCAGGCCAGCAGCACGTAGACATGCCACAGCTCGGCCCGCCCGCTCCAGAACAGAGCGGCCAGCCCCAGCGTGCAGAGGGCGATGAAGCTGTCGGCCAGAATCATCGTGCGTTTGCGGTCCCAGCGGTCGATGTAGACCCCCACGAAGAGCCCCAGCACGGCCTGCGGCAGCATGCCGGCCATGGCCGAAAGGGCCAGAACCTCGGCCGAACGCGTCTCGACGCTCATCCAGAAGATGATTGCGTAGGCGACGATCGAGCTGCTGAGGATCGAGACGGCCTGACCGCTCCAGATGACGGCGAAGGTATGTTTCCAGTTCTCTGCGGACATGGGGATCGGGAAAGAAAAGAAACGGCGGGCACCCGTGAGGGTATCCGCCGTGCTGAACCCTCGTCAGAAGGGTTATTTAACTGCGTTAACTATTGCCTCGAATGCCTTCGGCTCGTTCATGGCCAGATCGGCCAGTACCTTGCGGTTCAGGACGATGCCTTTGGCGTTGAGCTTGCCGATGAATTGCGAATAGGTCATTCCCTGGGCGCGGACGGCAGCGTTGATACGCATGATCCACAGCGAACGGAATGTCCGCTTCTTGAGCTGACGGTGTGCATAGGCAAAGCACAACCCTTTCTCGACCGTGTTTTTCGCAACGGTCCATACGTTTCCCCTTGAACCAAAGTTACCCTTGGCAAGTTTCAAAACTTTCTTTCGACGTGCGCGAGACGCAACAGCGTTTACTGAACGTGGCATAATGTAAAGTTTTTGGAGGACGGCCAGCGACACGGTTCTCCCGTGTTCTTCGGGGCTGGTTTGTCCCGGTTTGTGAATTGGGTTTGCCCTGACGGGCGGCTATCCGAATCGGCCGGCGGATTACTTCACCAGCAGGTTCTTGATTTTGGCCTCGTCGGCCGCAGATACGGTACCCGAATAGCAGAGGTTCCGCTTCTGCTTCGTCGTCTTTTTGGTCAGGATGTGACTGTGATAAGCGTGTTTACGCTTGATCTTTCCTGTGCCGGTGAAGGTAAAACGCTTCTTCGCAGCGGCATTGGTTTTCATTTTCGGCATTTTCGTAAACAGTTAATTAGTTAAACATAGCCTGCAAAAGTACGAATTTTTTTGCTTCGTGCAATCTTTTGCCGCGAAAACTTTGCGGTCTCGCTCTTTTTTCGTAATTTGTTGCATCAAAAACGTTGCGTCATGAGGAAGTCTATCTGGTTGTTTGCGTTGCTCGCGGCGGTCGGAGCAGTGCCCGGGGCCAAGGCCCAGCAGCCGCCCGTGCAGACCGTGGGTGTCGAATTGAGGGGGGATACGATGGTTTACCGTACCGTGAATGTCCCGCACCGTCGCCACGGCGCTTTGCGCGGCAGGGCCTGGGCCGGCTATTCGCATACGCCCTGGAGCCCGGAGCAGCGTCTCTTCGCCCTCTCGAAGCTCTGGATGGAGGTGCGGCGCAATTTCGCCTACATGGACCGTTTTGGCGTCGAGCGCTGGGATTCGCTCTACCGTTCGATGATCGTCCCCGTGCAGCAGGCCCGCAACGACGTGGAGTTCTACCGCCAGCTCGAGGGGCTCTGCGCCCGCCTGCAGAACGAACAGACCTTCATCCGCCACAGCCGTGACTTCCCGCAGTCGGCCATCCGCTTCGAGGATGGATGGCTGCTGCGCCTGATGGATGTCGGCGGGCATGTCGTGGTCTCGGAGGTGAGCCGCGACAAGGCCCAACTCATGCCGCCCGGATCCGAGATCCTGGCGGTCGACGGCCGGCCCGTCGAGGCGTGGCTCGGGGAGGTGATGACACGCGTTTCGGCCTCGACCGACCGTGTGCGGCGGCGTCTGGCCGTCGAGCAGATGCTGCTTGATATGGTCGGCTCGCCGCATGAGGTGACCTTCCGCCGCCCGGATGGCTCGCAGGCCTGCGTGCGGCTGGTCAACGCCCGGCCCGAAGCCGGTGAGCGGATCGCCTGCACGGCTCTGCCCGGACACGGATGGGACGAACTGCACGAGGATTTCCGCGTGACGTGGTATCCCGGTGACGTGGCCTGTCTGAAGATCGGTTCGTTCCGCCCCGGACGTGTCTTCCGGGCCTTTCACGATGCCTTCCCCGGGGTAAAGAACCGGGCCCGGGCGCTGATCATCGACCTGCGCTGGAACGAACGCGGCAGCAGTCGTATGGCCGCCGAATTCCTTTCGCATCTGACCCGCGATACGCTTCTCCGCGGTGCCGTCTGGCGTACGCGGATCTATGATGCCGCTCTGGCTTCGTGGGGTTCCGATGCCACGCCGGCCGACACGGTGGGCAATGCCCGCGTGAAGCTGGCCTATGAATACTACAACGATGCGGCCTTCTCCGAACCCGAGCGCAGCGCCTATCGCTTTCCGCGCAGCCGCGAGGTGTTGGAGGTGCCGACCGTGATTCTTGTCAACGATGCGACGGGCTCGGCCGCGGAGTGTTTCCTGGCGTTGGCCGCTTCGCAACCCCACATGTCGACCGTCGGAACGCCGACGTCGGGGTGTGCCGGAACTGTTGCCCTTTACGAGCTGCTGCCCGGTCTGCAGTGTGGAATCTGTACGCAGGAGGTGCGTTTCTCGGATGGCAAGGAGTTTGTCGGGCTGGGTATTGCCCCCGATGTGACGGTTGAGGATACGCTGGATGACATCCGTGCCGGGCGTGACGCCGCTCTGGAGAAGGCCCTCGAACTGCTCGGCGTGGAGTGATGTGAGGCGTGTCAACGTAACGGAGTGAATGATGAATATGGAGTGGGATTTTCTGATTCGTTTGTGTGTGGCTGGGCTGTGCGGTACGGTGATCGGCCTGGATCGTGAGTACCGTGTCAAGGATGCCGGCTTCCGCACCCATTTTCTGGTGGCGCTCGGAAGTGCGCTGATGATGATCGTTTCGCAATACGGCTTCGAGGATTTTCTGGCCTCGCACGACGGCCTGCGTTTGGACCCGAGCCGCATTGCGGCCCAGGTGGTCAGTGGTATCGGCTTCATCGGCGCCGGCACGATCATCATCCACCGGCAGCTGGTCCGCGGTCTGACCACGGCGGCCAGCCTCTGGGCCACGGCCGGAATCGGTCTGGCGGCCGGCGGCCACATGTATCTCGTGGCCGCCGCGGCAACCGTGCTGACGCTCTTCGGACTGGAGGTTCTGTCGCTCTTCTTCGGCGGACTGGGCAGCCGACGCACGATGGTTGTCTTTTCGGCTCCGACGCGGGCTGTGGTTGACGCCATGTTCAACCGGCTCGAAAGTCGCGACTACGCGGTAATCTCCTATGAGGTGGAGGCCGCCCGCACGCCCGACGGCATTGTCTATCGCGCCACGCTGGTTATCCGCTCCAAGGGGGCGGTCAGCGAGGAGGGTTATATCGACCTGCTGCGGGCCGATCCCGACATTACGATCGAGCGCATCGTCTGATCGGGGACGAGTGTCGGGAAGGTGAGTTTCGGGGGCTGGGTGCCGGGGCAGTTCAGAGAGATGAGAGGGGGCGTTTTGAGGCCGGGTGCCGAGAGGGACCGTTTAGAATGCTGAGTGCCGAAGGGCTGTCTCAGGGGTGGTTCTCGAGGACAGTCCGGGGAGGGTGGTTTCGAAAAAACGGTCGCGAGACGGCTGTTTTGGACGGTGTTGGAGGCAAGGAAGTACGTTCGGGAAGGGAGCACGAACGTCGGGGCTTCCGGCGCACGGCTGTCGTCCCTTTCAGAACCAGCGGCTGACCTCTTTCAGGTGCGGATCGTGGGCTATATCGTTGGGATTGGTCCCCGGCTCACCTTCGGGAATCGGCTCTCCCAGCCGTTCGAACAGCTCCACCCAGAAGGCGGGCATCGTCCCGTCTGTAGCTCGGAAATTCATTGGCCGGGCCGGAAAGATCCGCTCCCCGTCCGGCGTGCGATAACTCTCCCAGATCAGTTCGCTGCAGTAGAAGCGTCCATTGTCCGGGCGGTAAGAGTAGTCGTAGGGGAGTCCCCTGAAGCTTCGTGCCCGTGCGACCGAGGCTGCTACGCCCGTCGTATCGCTCAAGCGCATGGCCACGACGGCCGGACGGTCATTGATTCGGGCCGCATTCTTCAGAAATTCATCCAGCAAAGTCATCCGGACCCCGCCATTGCTGGTCGCTTCGAGTACCGAATCGGCCCCTTCGCAGGTGATTGCAATTCCTACATGGGTGAAATTCAGCGGGCTGTCGTCTCCGGTTGCGGCGGTGATTGCTCCGCTCATCTCCGATGTGGCGCCGACCTCAAACAACAGATCGCCGGTCCGGATTTCGGGCTCTGATGCCGTGCAGGCAGAAGCCGCCCACAGGGTCGCTATATATATAAGTGTCCGTTTCATTTTCTGTGAGGTTTACTTCGGGCAAAGATATTAAAAAAATTTTCATAAGTAACTGCCTGACGGATAGAGGAGTTTG
>NZ_NFLR01000018.1:0-50584 GCF_002161005.1 Alistipes sp. An116 | reverse complement strand
AATCTACACCCACCTCGACAACAGCCATCTGCGACGTACCGTCGAGGAGCATCTGCCCGTCTGAATGGAAGAAAACAAGAGACGACGGAAAAAACAGGCGGAAAGGGAGGGCCGAAAGAGCCGGGAAAATCGAAAGGGAAAGGAGGGACGGCCCGGAACTGGAGCAGGGCTGGGTCCAAACGGCTCAAAACGGGACGAAACCGGATCGGAGCCGGGGCAAAGCCGGCGATCCGCAGTTACAACGGCCGGATCCGCGACTGGGGCGTAAGGCGCAGGGCCGCGTAGTCCAGCCCCGAGATCACCACCCAGACACCCCCTTCGGCCACCATTCGCGGAAGCAGTACGGCAAGATCTCCCCCCTCCGCCCGCATCCGTTCGAAGGCCGGTCGGCAATCCGCCGGGAAGTCCGCCACCAGCAGCCCCGCATAAAACTCCGTCGCCGCCAGCCGGTCGGGCATCGGACACTGTTCCACCAGAAAACTCCCGTCGGCATAAAAGGTGACCAACGGTTGGCGCAACACCCCCTGCGGCGTCCAGAGCAGATTAGAGGCTATCCTGCGGCGGAAGGGCTTTGCGGAAGAATTCATCGGCAAATATACGGATATTGAGCTGTTGCTCGTAGAGGCGATCTACGGCCGGAGCCGCCGGAAGCGTGTGCGTCAGCTTCAGATCCCGAACCGTGACGGAGGGCCGCTGCGCCTTCTCGCCGAAGGTCAGAAAATGGACATGAAGCCGCCGATGCGTCGTGTCGGTCGTAAACTGCCGCGTAAAACGCTCCTCCCGGTTGCGGCGGAGCATCGTCGTATAGGTCCCCGTCCGTGTGCTGTCCCGACGCTCCAGCCACATCAGGGCCTTCAGACCCCGCGGATTCCGGTCCAACGAATCAATCTCGTAGCGCAGCGACAGATCATACTCGCCAGGCTCGACATCCACCGTAAAACTCAACAGCGAGGTATCCCGAAGCGAGCGAACCCGAATCAGCGAATCCGAACGAAGCGTCTCCGTAAAGGTCCGCCGAGCCACGTTGTCGATCGTATCCAGAATGGCTACCTCCCGGTTGTAGATCTTCCCTTCGGCCTCCAGCAGGTCGATCGCACGCTCCACCACATCGCCCAGACGCGCACTCTTGCGTTTCGAAAAGTTGCCGATCGTATAGTGGACATCGTCGGTCGTATAGCCGTAGCGCGCAAAGATCGGTTCGTACAGACGCAGCGAATCCGTCGGAACCTTCTCCACATTGAGGTAGGCATTCGTCAGGAACGCATCGTGGAAGATCAACGCCAGTTCGTCGTCCGGAATGATCGTATGCCGGTTGCAGCCCGCCAGAAGCAGGCCCGTCAACGCATACAGCAGATATCGTTTCATCTTCATCATCGGGTTGTTTTCTTTATCATGCTGCGGACCGTCACGTTCGCAAGCAGCGCCGCTACCACCGCAAAGGCCGCCGCAACGACCACCAGATCCGTCATGCGGAACTCCACCGGATAGCTCTTCGTGAGGAAACTCTCCGCCGGAATCTCGATCAGACCCAGATGCTGCTGCAGAAGGCTCAACGTCACCCCTACGACCAGTCCGATCACACCCCCCAGGCCGCAGATCAGCAGCCCCTCGGTGCGGAAGATCGACCGGATCAGGTCCGTATCGGCTCCCAGCGCCCGCAGCGTCTCCACGTCGCCGCGCTTCTCGACGATGAGCATCGACAGCGCCCCCACCACCGAAAACGAGGCCACAACCAGAACCAGCAGCGCAATGAAGAAGATGCCCCACTTCTCATAGGTCATGATCCGGTAGAACGATGCCCGCAGTTCGTCGCGTGTCCGGACCTGGAACCCGTCGCCAGCCGATGCCGCGACCGCTTCGCGCGTCCGCTCGGGGCTGGCCCCCGGGGTCAGCCGGATCTGGACGGCCGAAACCCGGTCCGGCGTCTCGAAGAGCGACTGCGCCAGCCGCAGCGAGGTCAGCACGTAGGTCCGTTCCGTATCGAGGTCCAGCACGTAGACACCCCCCACGGGCTCCGTGCGGCGCGTATAGTTGTCCATCGGCAGCAGCGTCGAGAAACTCCCCCGGCGCACGGCGTACATCGTCACGTCGGCATCCGCCAGCGAGCGAATCCCCAGCATCCACGCCATCGACTGTCCGATGACCAGCCGCTCGAGATCGCCCAGGCGCACCCGCCACTGGCCCGTCACCACGGCATCCGACAGGTCGAAGACCTCGCCGTAGGAGTCATCCACGCCCCGCAGCGTCGCCGTGGCCTGGCGCCCCCCGTGTTCGAGCAGCACGCTCTGTTCCAGCGTGAGCGACAGGGCACCGACCCCCGGAATCCGCCGCAGCGCCGCCGTGTCGAGATCCGTCACCGAGAAGGTCTGACCCCGCCGCGGCGTTAGCGTCAACTCCGCATCAAAGGCCGAATACATCGACTTGACCAGCGTCTCGAATCCGTTGAAGACCGACAGCAGGATCACCATCGCCGCCACGGGAATCGCCACGGCAGCCACGCTCAACCCCGAAATCAGATTCACGACCGAACGTGAACGGGGTGAGAAGAAATATCGCCGGGCTATGTAGCGGGAAAGCATGGCAGACCGTGTCTCAGTCCTCCTTCAACGCCTTCTCGATGTGCTCGATATACTCGAGCGAGTCGTCCAGGAAGAACTGGATCTCCGGGATGTTCTTCAGCTGGTTGCGGATCCGCTGCCCCAGGGCCCGACGGATGAACCAGCTCTGGTGCTCGAAGCGCTCCATGAGCGCCTGGCTCTGCTCGAAGGGGAAGATGCTCACGTAGATCTTCGCATAGCTGAAATCCGGAGATACCCGGACGCCCGTCACCGTGACCAAGGCCCCGCGGACCAGCGAGGCCCCCTCCTTCTGGAAGATATCCGCCACATCCTTCTGGATCTGTTTGGCGATTTTCTGTTGTCGCGTTGTTTCCATAATTTCCTCGTTTTACAGTCCGAACTTGAATACCTCCTTGTTCTTCTCGCGTTTCGGCCGCGGCTTCCACGTCTCGAATCCCTCCTTGTTGAAGCGGTAGCTCAATCCGACGGAGATCGTCAGGTTGTCCAGCGGCGATCGCATCGGCGTCGTATAGAAGGGGTTCTCCGGCCCGTCGTCGGCATTGTCGTAGTAACGGTTGCGGTTGCGCACGATATCCGAATAGCCGAAGTAGTAGCGAACCCGGAAGTTCAGCTCGAAGCGCCGGATCAGAAACGCGATGCCGCCGCCACCCGCCAGACCGTAGCCCCAGCGGTTGTCGCGCGGCACCTTGAACGTATAGGTGCCCCCTTCGGTCCCCTTCTCACGCGTCTGCGTGTCGATGAAATACTCCTGCTCCCACGTCGACGAGAAGTTGTAGAAGAAGGTCGCCGCGGCCTCCAGATAGACCCGGACATGGTTCCGAAGCAGATAGACGTGCGGCTGCCACACCACCGGAAGAACCACCGAATTGATCCGTCGCGTATAGTAGAGATAGTTGGCCGTCTCCTTCTCGTCGACCTGCGAGGCGTTCGTCGCAAACGAATAGGCCTGCTGCTGGAACTCCAGATCGACGCCGAAGCCCCCCACGAAACGCTGATGACCGTAGTAACGCCACGTCAGACCCCCGCTGTAGAGACCCCAGAGCGCCCGCGTCTCCTGCTTCGGGTCAAATCGTCCGTTGCCCATGCCGTAGCCCCCGATGACGCCCAGCGTATGCTGCGAACTGGCCGCTTCGACGGCTAACAGTCCCGCCGCCGACAGCAGCCATATCCGCATATGTCGTCTTCCTGTCATGTTATCTGAAATTGCTGAACATGCTTCCGGCCGAACCGAAGCTACTGTTGTTCATATTCTGCGGCTGCTCCTTCTTCTTCGGACCCTCCTTGGCCCGCTTCTCCGCCTCACGGCGCAGGCGCTGGAGCTCCCGCTCGTCGAGCATCCGCGACAGCGACTGCATCGTCACCGGAGCAAAGATCCGGTCCATATCCATCGTGAACTCGATCTCCCAGTTGGTCTTCGTCGCAAAGGTATCCTCACCCTCCGCGTTGACATACATCTCGGCTCGCTCCGGCTGGCGACGCTCGACCAGATTGCCCGTATCCCACTTGCCGTTGCCGTTGCGGTCCTCGATGATGCGGAACTTGATCTCCCCGGCCGGCACGTAGTTGAACTGGATGTCGCCCGCAACAACGTCTCGCCGCTCCTGTTTCAGCGTCCCGCTCCCGTCGAGCAGCTGCACGATGTAGCGCATTTGCGGATCCCGGGCCGCAACGTGGATCTTCACCGTGGCGAACTTCTCCGGATCGTAGACCGTATATTTCCCCACGATCGAGTCGTTGGCGTAGCCCGCCACGTCGCGGAAAACACTGTCCGGGATCGTCAGCGTATACTGCCCCCCCGGAACCCAATCCGCACGCAGGTACCACCGCCTCAGCATCGCCGTGTCGTGGACCATGTGGATCGGGACATCCTCGATCGTATTGTCCTCCAGCTGCCGCGTCAGCAGCATCCGCGACGTGTCGGCCTCGACCAGCGGGTAGTCGAAGTCGATCGTCAGGTGGTTCTCCGGATTCAGATCCCCGGACGTCGGCATGTTGAAGACGAAGGGATTCTCCTGCTTCGGCTCCACAAACTCCTCGCCCGCCGTCTCGGCCTTCTTCCGGGCTCGCTCGATCTTCTCCCGCGCACGCTCCTGCTCCTTGGTCTCGATCAGCCGCCACGAAAGCTTCAGTTGCGTCGTGTCGGGCTGCAGGCGGTTCAGCGTATCGTGTTTCAGATAGACGAGCTGACCCTTGATCGTATCCGGAAGCTCGGCCGACGGAACGTTGAACCACAGCGCGATGGTATCCTTGCCGACGGTCTGCGGATCGACGATCACCCGATCCTCCGGAATGCTGTCGAATCGCAGCGACCGGATCACCGGATGCGCCGCCGAAAAGTAGAGCATCGCCTGGTGCTGCTTCGGACGCTGGCTCTCCGACAGCACCTGACGCTTGAAGGCCTGGTCGGTGAACATCCGGAAGTAAAGCTGCGGCTCGGCCGAGACGTACTGCCGGATCGAATCGTACCACATCGCAAAGTCGGGCATCTCGGCCGGATTCCACACCCCGTCGATGAAGCCCACCTGGTCGGTTCCCGGATCGTACATCTGGTTGTCGTTCTTGTCCTCCACGGCGTAGATCCGGTAGGGGATCGGCTTGAGGTTCTGCGCAATGAAGATGCCGTTGTTCTCCGCCCGCCCGATCACCGCCGGCTGGTAGTTGAAGAGCGTCGAGTCATACTCCGCCACATCCTTCACCGAATCGGCAGGGTAGAACCAGATGAACGACTTCGAAACCGAATCGGCCCGGTAACCGTCGGCCGTATAGCCCGACATGACCATCGAGTCGATCTCCGGGCCCGTCGAAAAGACGTAACGCATCGAATAGAGCGGATTGCCCTCGTTATTGTCACGGATCGCACTGCCGAAATTCAGCGCATAGGTCGTGTTCGGACGAAGCGTGTCCCGCATCTGGATCACGATGCCGCGGCCACGCATCGTGATCGTCGGCTTCTTCTTCATCTGCGGCGAGGTGAAGAACTCCTTCTGCTGGTCCTTGATCTGCACGAACTCGTTGAACTCGATGTAGATCTTCCCGTAGTTCACCGTCGGGACGTTCGTCGTGAAGTTGTCCGGAAGCATCGTCACGATCACCGGCGGCAGCGAGTCCCGAGGACCCCCCGTCGGCGTCATCGTGCTCGCACAGCGGCTCAGAAAGGCCGTGGCAAAGAGCAAAAACACGACCGCTCGCAGAAAATTCATCTTCCCGGCGCTATGGGGTGTCTCCCGTCTCATCATGGTTGTTGGTTTTGCTTTTCGGCCTCCGGATCATAGGTCGGATTGACCACCAGCCAGCCGTTCGTATCCGTCGCATCGTGCCACAGCCCCCGCCACGGCCGGAACACCAGCGCCGGGAAGGTCAGCGCATCCGTCTGCGTGAGATCCACCGTCTGCTGCGTATAGGCGTACATCCGGTCGCTGCGGTCCGCTACCACCACCATCAGACTCCCGGCACTGACCGACATCTTGTAAAGGCCCGTGCCGCTGTCGGCGTAGCCCCGGAAACTCGGGATCGTCCGCGTGTCGGTCGTGTCGGCCTTCGAGGTGATCCGACCGCTCACCGCATCGTCGTACGAGGCGATATACCACGCCGTCGTATCGGCCGCATAGGCGTAGACCTCCATCTTCGAGATGGCCGTCTCGGCGGCCCCCTCGCTCAGCTGCGCCTTCGCGTCCACGTAGCAGTCGCGGTAGACCGGCGGCGCATAGAATTCGTTGTAATAGCTCCAGTTGCCGTCCTTGTAGGAGTTGCCCTCCTTCCACGTCCGGAAGGTCAGAGCCACGTAGAGGTTCGGCAGATTCACCTCCACCTCCTGCTGCGTATAGGCGTAGAGCCGGTGGACCGGATCCACCGCCACGACCATCTGCGTCGGAGACCGCAGCTCGAGGCTCACCCACCCTGTCGTCCCCTCCCGCTCGTAGGGCGCCGACGTCGACACGGGCGTCGTGATCCGCTCCGAGGGCCGCCCCTTCAGGCTGATGACGCCGTTGAGCGCATCCTCGTAGCTCGACACCGTATAGAGCGCCGTATCGGCGTCGAAGGAGTAGGCCTTCAGCCCCTCGAACGGCGTGTAGGGATCCGTCGAAAGGGCCTGGGACAGCGGCTTGAGGATATAGTTCGTCCGGATCGAGGTGTCCTTGAAACACCCCGACGCCAGCAGCCCAAGTCCCGTCAGCAGTATGTACCCGATGCGTTTCATCCGGCGTGTTATCGTTTCTCTTCGTTGCGAAGCCGTTCCAACATCTCTCCCACGGTCAGCCCCGTCACCGGATGCCGCCGCTGGTGCATGATCTCGTTCAGCGGAACCAGCGCAAACTCCCGTTCGGCAAGCCGCGGGTGGGGCAGCGTCAACCGTTCGTCCGACAGCACCACGTCGTCGTAGAAGATCACGTCGATGTCGATCGGCCGCGAACAGTAGGCTGCACCCGACGTCGCCTTCTCGATGGCCTCCGCGGCCCGGTTGCGCCCCAGGTCCCGTTCGATCGCCTGGCAGGCGTCCAGCACCTCGTGCGGCGTGAGGTCGGTCGAGACCTCCAGCGCCTGGTTCGAGAAGCGCGTCGAGCTCCGGAAGCCCCACGCCTCGCTCTCGTAACGGTGCGAACAGCGCAGAACCGCGCCTACCCGCGAATTGATCAACTGTTGTGCCGTTTGGAGGGTCCGCTTCACGTCCCCCAGGTTGCCGCCCATTAACAATGCCACTCGTGCCATACCGTTACAAAGCTACAAATGTTTTATCATCTTGCTCACCGTGAGTGCAAAATGTGTGAATACGATCGTCGGATTCCCGTTCTGCGCGATCTGCACCCCCGCCCGCTCGATCTCCGCAATCAGCGGCTCGATGTTCTGCGTCCCGACGAACGGCGCAAATTTCGAGCAGAAGGCCAGCTCCTCGCCCCACAGGTAGCCGATCTGAGGAATCCCCGCATGGAGCATGAAACTCTCCCGCAGCAGCCGCGCCGCATTGCGCAGAAAGCCCTGCTGCTGCTCGCGCGAGAGCTGCGCCACCTCCTCGGCCCAGCCGATCAGTTCGAGGTGTTTGTCGTTATAGCTCAGACGCATCAGACTGCAGAAGAGATCGAAATACTCCTTGCGCAGCGCGTCGTTCTCGCCCGCCACCAGGTGCCCCAGTTCGAGCACGTCGCCCCCCGCCAGCCGCGCCATATTGTGCGCCTGCTGCGGATCGCTCACCCCCCGCCGCCGAGCCTCGGCCTCGAGCACCTCCGGCGTGATGCGCGGCACGGACACCTCCTGCGTCCGCGAGAGAATCGTCGGAAGCAGCCGGTCGGGACGTTCGCTCACCAGAATGAAGAGCGTCCGCTCCCAAGGCTCCTCCAGAATCTTCAGAATCTTGTTCGCCGCCTCCTCGTTCATCGTCTCCGGCAGCCAGACCAGCATCGTCTTGTAGTCCGACTCGAAGCTCTTGAACGACAGCTTGCGGATGATTTCGTCCGCCTCACGCGCCGAGATCATCCCCTTGAGCGTCTTGCCCAGATCCAGCCGGTCGTACCACTCCTGCGGCGAAAAGTAACCCCGCCGTTCGGCGAACAGCTCGCGGAACTGCGGCAGAAACTCGTCGCTCAGCATCGCCTCGCCCGACTTCTTGCCCTGCCGGTTGACCGGAAAGACCAGGTGCAGATCCGGATGGGCCAGCGCCTCGATCTGCCGGCAGTCCGGGCATTCGCCGCACGAGTCCCCGTCGTGGCGGTGGCGGCAGCAGAGGTACTGCACGTAGGCCACCGCCAAAGCCAGCGTCCCGTAGCCCGAGGCCCCGGTGAAGAGCTGCGCATGGCTCACCCGTCCGGCATCAACCGAGCGGGTCAGATGCCGTTTCAGATCCTCCTGTCCGATGATATCCGCAAAGCGCATCCCTTAACCCCGTTTCAGTACCGCGCGGAGCATGGCCCCCACGTCGATCCGCTCGCGACGGATCAGGTAGAGCCCGTACACCACAAAGATCACTATATTAAACGCATAGCCCGCAAACATATTGTCCACAAGGCGCGACATCGTCTCGCACAGCGCAAAGGCCGCCAGGGCCACGACGACATACTCCCAGATCCGTCCCCACGGATAGGGCGTCGGGAAGTAGCGGCGGTTGAGCCACCAGCTCACGGCAACCATCACCGATTCACTGGCCAGACGCGCCCAGGCCGCACCGTAGTAACCCCATCGCGGGATCAGGCCGAAGCCGAAGAGCGTCATGGCAACCAGTCCCGAACCCGTCACCACAATGGCCAGCGACGTCCGCTCCTCGCGTTTGTACCAGAACGAGAGGTTCAGCCACACGCCCGTCAGCACATTGGCCCCCAGCACCACCGGCAGGATGAAGATCCCTTCGCGGAAATCCCGCCCCACGATCAGCGCAAAGAGGTCGCGGAAGAGCGCGATGCCCAGAAAGATCACCATCGAGACCATGACGTAGTATTTCAGCGCCGCGGCGTTCATCGCCACGAAGTCCGATTTCTTGAAGTTCGACAGGAAGAAGGGCTCCGCCGCCAGCCGGTACATCTGGTAGAAGAGCATCATCACCACGGCGATCTTCGTGATGGCGCCGTAGACCCCCAGCTGGGCCATCGAGCCCTCCGGAACGAGGTATTTGATCAGCTGGCGGTCGATGAACTCGTTGGCCGTGCCGGCCAGCCCCCCGACCAGCAGCGGCAGCGAATAGGCGAAAACCGCCGCCAGAAGCGTCCAGTTGATCCGCGGAACGGTGCGGTTCGTGGTCGTCAGGATCGCCAGCCACGTCACTACGCTCGCCGCCAGATTGGCCACGAAAACCCATCCCACGCCGAAATCCGTCCGGAAAAGCCCCGCCGCTCCGAATCCGAAGGCCAGCACCACGTTCAGCACCACGTTCAGCGCCTTCAGCCCCACGAAGGTCATCGCCCGCCCCTGCTCGCGCAGCCGCGAGAAGGGAATGCAGCCCCACACGTCGAAGAGGATGATCAGCGCCACCCAGACGACATACTCCGGATGGGCCACGTAGGCCTCGCCCATGAGCGAGGCAACCCCTCCGCGGAAGAGCGTCATCAGAAGGAAGAAGACCGCCGCAGCCAGCGACGTGATGCCCCATGTCGTGGCGAAAAGACGCCGTTTGGCCCCCGCCACGTCACCCCCCGCCTCCTCGGCCTTGGCCGAAAAGCGGAAGTAGCTCGACTCCATGCCCATCGTCAGCAGCGTCAGCGCCAGCGGAATCAGCGCGTAGACGTCGGTGACGATTCCGTAGGTCTCCTGTCCGAACACCCGCGTATAGTAGGGCGTGAGCAGGTAGCTCAGGAAGCGCACCACGATGGTGCTGATGCCGTAGACGGCAGTCTGTTTGGCCAGTTTTTCGAGCATACTGAGGCTATATAGGCAGCAAAGATACAAATTTTAACCGGATTGCCCGCATCATTTCACCCCTCTTTCATGGAAAGAGGGGCACAATCGGGCCACCACCGTCCGGAACAGCACCGGAAGCACACCGCACAGCGCCGCACAACGGCCTGCAGACGAAAGAGATGAGTCGGGGAGGAGCGAACCGGAACCGGACTGCATGAAGACCGGACGTATGGCAACAGGACGGACTGAATGCGGGCCGAGGGGAAGGAGGGTAAAAAGACCGGGTACAGAAGACGGCGAGGGCCCAAGGAGAAACCGGAGAGAAAACCGGGGCAGGGGTCAGCACCGCCGGCAAAGGCATGCGACGTCGCCCGATCCGGCAACGTCGCCCGTAAGAAAACGCCTTACACGCAACTCCTCAGAGCCACTTCTTGTAGCGGAAGAACCAGATCGTCAGGATCGACGCGATGATCATCAGCGCGATGGCAAAAAGGTAACCCAGCGGAATGACCCAGCCGTTCGAAAGCGTCCACGTCCACTCCAGCTCGGGCATCGTCTTGAAGTTCATGCCGTAGATCGACGCGATGAGCGTCGCCGGCATGAAGATCACCGCAGCCACCGAGAAGATCTTCACAATGCCGTTCTGCTCGATGTTGATCAGACCCAGCGCCGCATCCTGGATGTAGTCCAAACGCTGGAAACTGAAGTCCGCATGGTTGATCAGCGAATTCACGTCCTTGATCATCAGCTGCAGACGCGGGTAGATATCGTTCGGAAAACGCTCCGAACGCAGAATGCCCGACAGCACCCGCTGCCGGTCGAAGATGTTCTCGCGCAACGACATCGTACTCTCCTGAAGGGCACTGATGCGGTGCAGTACCTCCTTGTCGATCGAATCCTCCGAGTTGATGTCCTTCGAAAGCGCCGCAACCTGTTTGGCAATCAGCTCCACCAGGTCGGCATCAAAGTCGATGCGCACCTCCAGCAGCGAGATGAACAGATGATAGCCCGTCGAGTAGCTCCGGTAGTTCATCTGAAGCCGCTTCTCCGTCTCGCGGAAGGTCCGGAACTCCGCATTGCGCACCGAAACCAGCACACCCTCGTTCGAGATGATGAACGAAACCGGTTCGACGATAAACGAATCACCCGTCGGGATGAAGAAGTTCGCATTCGAGACGATCGAATTCTCGTTCTCCGAGTATTTCGACGTCGACTCGATCTCCTCGACCTGCTGCTTGGTCTGAAGGCTGATCTCCATGAAATTCTCGACCGCCTTCTGCTCCTTGATCGTGGGAGACAACATGTCGATCCACAGAATGTCGTCGTAACCCAACTCGTCGAAGAGCTTCGTATCCGCATTCCGGATGATCTTGTTGTATTGTTTGAGGTAGATGGTTATCATGTAAGGCTCTCTAATCGTTGACAGTTCGTGAATCCCTGGACAGAGAGGCGGACCCCGTGGCCCGCGCTAACCTCTTCAGCCCGGATTGGTCCTCGGGGCCACCTTCAGGCCCGAGTCCCAGAACTTCTTGAGCGCCTTGTCTTTCTGATTGTCAAAAATGTAGTCGAAATGGGCCAGCCCTTCGTAGGCACCCCCCGCATCATCGGCATAGGGCGATTCGAGAATGGCCTCATAACCCCGCTCCAGACCGTAGGTCAGCGCATACTGCAGCGCCTCGACCGTCTCGGGCTCCACCTCCGGATGGGCCACCCACAGTGCAAAGGCCATCGGAAGATGCGCGTAGGGTTTCCACGCCTCGACGAGCGGATCGTCGCTTCCGAGCAGGGCATCGAGCGACGCCGGAACTCCGCCGACACAATACTCCGTAACCAGACGCGCGCTTTTCAGCGTCGGGTAGGCCGCAGCGGGGATCAGGGCGATGTCGGCCTGGCGGTCGACGAAACGTTGGAGGGATTCGGAAGGGGTAGACAGCAACAATTCCGCACGAAGGTTACCCTCGTGTCGGATACCATAAATGAATGGCGTCGTGCTCAGGCACGACACAACGGCTATACGCGGAACTGTGACCATCATCCATAAGGTATATAATGTTGGTTCGTGAAACAAAGGTACGATAAAATTCCGGAAATTTTTCCATATTTTTTGGAAAAAGTGCGTTCTCCTCTTGACAAGGGGGTGGCCGGTGTCGTATATTTGTCCTGCAATTCACAGGCTGAGACCTTCAGTCGGCAAGTTATAAACATGTGTCAATCCGCAATCCGCGAGATACTTGCCGCAAGTTATTCCAAATCATGAACAAATTGTAGACAACTTATCGACAGGTTGTCAACACAAAGGCCGTCGTTCGCTCCGGTGCCCCCGGACATACTGTCCGCTGCCCTCCGCCAAGCCGAATTTCCAACCCGCCGAGACTCCATCCGGACATCGTACCGCCCGGACTTCCAGCCACTCCCGATCCGTATCCGGAAGCCCCTCAGAACCCTCAACCGTCCCAGACAATTCCGAACCACTCCTCTAAAACCTTCATCCATGCAATTCTACAAGTATCCAGACGCGTACGCGCCCGTTGGAGCCGGGATACCGGCCATTTTCGGGCTTCAACTCGATGCGCCGGACAACATCGACCTCCGCATCCGCAAAACGGAGTCCAACCGACTCCTGGGCGGAAAACGCTTCGTCAATGTCTCCCGGGCCGACATCGACGTCGCCGCACGGATCCGGTCCGTCATGGCATTCACCCCCTCAACCGGCAAAACCGGCTTCAAATCAACGGACGGCCGCCTCATCCGGGCCTGTGTCGAGGCCCTGCACCCCGGCAGCGAGACCATCGAACTCACCTCCGAGACCCGGACCTTCATCCCCGGCGATCAAAGCACCCAATCCTCCGGACTGCGAACCGCAATGCCCCTCAACCGGCTCATCCCGGCCGGCGAAGCCGACGAAATCTCCCTCTTCAACAACAACGGCTGCACCCTCCTCGTCTCGGGATCCGGACGCGACTCGACCGTCGCCGAACAGTTCGAATCTTCGCAATACGGATGGCAGGTCTTCCGACTCAACACGGCCGATTTCCCCGACTGCGATACCATCACGGTCGACACGGGCATCGGTGAGAGCATCGTCTACACGGTGATCCCCGCCTCACAGAACGCCGTCAGACTCGCCTGGGAATCCCACACCGGAGCAATCGAACACTACTCCTTTCCCACGGTCCGCCAGACCTCGCTGCTCGTCGAAAAACTCCGCACCGAATCCCCCGAAGGGTATCTGGTCACCGCCGCCGAAACCCTCCGCAAGACAACCATCGTCTCGGCCTTCGAACGCCCCGAAGTGCTGGAACCCCTTGCCGAACTCACCTCGGCCCGCAACGTCTGGGCCCTGAAGAGGGACATCTACACCCCGATCGACATCCTGACCGATGAGGTCGTCATCCAACAGCACGGTACACTCTGCGCCCTGGAGCTGGCCTTTCGTCCCAAAACCGCCTCGTCATGGAACTGAAAATCGACGGACAGATCTGTGATCCGGGAACCGACCCGATCGCCGTCCCCGGATATGCGGCCACGGAGGCCGAATCCATCGAGGCCGCCCGCGAAGGGCGCTCTCTGACGCTCAAAATACCCTTCTCTCCCCGCAACAACTCCCTGCTCGGTTGGGCCGACGATGCGCAGACCGCCTTCCGGTTCAACGACACGACCCACTCCGCCGAACTCTCCTACGAGGGGGCCCGGCTGATCGAAGGGGCGGTCCGACTCCTCTCCGTCGAAGACGACAGCTACGAAATCGAAATCCGCAGCGGAGGCGCCGACTGGGCCTCACAGGCCTCCTGGCGCCAGCTGGACGACCTGCCAATCGACTGGAAAGCCCAACTGACCC
The DNA here is from genome assembly GCF_002161005.1 of Alistipes sp. An116. Lineage (NCBI taxonomy): Bacteria > Pseudomonadati > Bacteroidota > Bacteroidia > Bacteroidales > Rikenellaceae > Alistipes > Alistipes sp. An116. The sequence goes on along the minus strand of NZ_NFLR01000018.1, from coordinate 36,847 downwards.
CCACGATGATCTGCCAGAGCTGGACGAACGACTCGCCCGTCAAGTTCTTCCCCGTCCACCACGACCAGTACGAGCAGCAGAACAGCTCCACCGACCTGCTCCCCGCCGAACGCTTCCTTGCCGTGGAGGATTACCACCCCTTCCTCCACGTCGCATCGCTCGTCGACGAGATCTTCGCCCAGTCCGGCTATCAGGTCAAAAGCCGGTTCCTGGAGTCCGACCTCTTCCGCTCGCTCTACATGAGCGGCGCCTACGCCACCCGGGACACCACCGCCGCCGTCAACCGCATGGGGTTCGCCGCCCGAAGACTCGGTCCCGTCACCGCCGAGGCCAACGAGGTAGGACGCGTCGTGGCAAACCCCGACGCCATCGCCAACACCCTCGGCAATATCGTCGATACGGCCACCCCGCAGAGCATCGACGACGACGGCCAAGCCATCAGCGGCCTCTACAACAACGGAAACTGCTTCTCGACGGTCGACGGCAAGATCTGCTTCACACCCCCTTCCGAAATCACCGTCGGATTCGAGTACTACCTCAAATATACCACCTATCACCGAATCCTCTCCCGGGATCGCCTCATCGGTTTCAACACCATCTACCTCGGATCCGGATCCGAATTCCAGTTCACGCTGGCAAACCGATACCAAGACCAACGCGACAATATCGCCAGGAACATCACCTACCGGGTAATCGTCTTCGACCACAAGGATGGTGCCCAATACCGGTTGACCCTGAATCGGGGCGTCGCTCAGGACACCCTCTGGACCACCTTCTCCGCACGAACGGTCGTAATCAACAGCCCCGCGACGGGACAGCTATCCAACCTCAAACTGTCCGTCTACGAAAATGGACAGTGGGTCCCCTACACCGGAGACTGGGCTCTCTACAACGGATACATCGGCGAATACGGCACAACAACCGTCGAAGTCCGGCTCCGAAGCTCTCCGGAACAGGTATCGCCGACTTCTCCCAAGTATTTCAACCTCATCTACTTCGGCGGAGCCGAAGAGGAGATGAAGCTGACCCTGCACAAGGAGTGTTCGCTGAGGCCCGTCTTTCAACCCGGACCGGCGTTCGGCTCCTCGATCGACTTCACGGATGTCGCCCGCCACAACATCCGCCAGTCCGAACTGCTCGAGAGCCTCTTCCACCTCTTCAACCTGCGCTGTTACACCGAAGAGGAGACCCGCACCGTATGGATCGAACCCGAGGTCGACTTCTACGGCGCCGCGCCGGAGATCGACTGGAGCCGCCGCACCGACTTCTCACGCCCCGTCGTCCGCGAGCAGATCGCCCCCTCGGTCCACGAAAAACGGACCTGGAAATTCCTCGAAGGCGACGGCGCCGTCTCCCGGTTCAACTCCGAAGAGCAGACCACACTCGGCGCCTGGAGCTACGCATCCCCCTCGTGCGCCACGATGATGGGCGAGAAGACTCTCCGCAACCCGCTCTTCGCCCCGACGCTCAGCTCGACGGGACACTACCTGAACGCCCCCTCGGCCCGGCTGCTCCAGGTCGGGGACCGCGACGATGCCGAAGACGACGGCACGAACTTCACCCCGCGTATCGTCCGCTACGCCGGCGTCATCCCCCTGCCCGAGGACGAACGATGGGGATACCCCTCCGGACGCAACGAATATCCGCTGGCGGCATTCCTCTACCCCGGCGACGAATCGACCGAACCTTTCACCCTCGGATTCGAAGACCGCGACGGAGCCGAAGGCCTCCACCGGTACTACGACCGGCAGCTCCAGAGAGAGGCCATCGGCGAACGCGTCTCGCTCTGGATTCACATCGAACCCCATGAATTCGAGGAGCTGTTCTCGCCCGGAGTCGGCGGACCCGACATCCGATCCATCTTCCGCATCGACACCGGCAAGGGCATCGTCCGCGCCATTCTCCGACAAATCGACGAGTACGACCCCCGAAAAGCCTCGACCCGCTGCACCTTCGAACGCATCGACCAGTTATGACACGTCTCGACGAACAACTCTGCGAGGACCTCCTGCGCCAGGTGCGCGGCCTGACTCCCCGCCAGGCCGTCCTCGCGCTCTTCGAAAGCGGGATGATCGACCGCCGCGCCTGCGAACGCCGCGCCATCCGCGACGAAATCGAACGGCTCGAACGGCAGGGCATGCCCCGCTGCGAAGCCTTCGAGGTGGCAGCCGACCGCTTCTGCTGCTCCTACGAAAAAGCTCGAAACGCCTTTTACCTCCTTTCCAAACACTGAAAATCATGAAATCGGAAATCCAAATCAACAACGCCGCCGACGTGTGCCAAATCGACATCGAGGGCACGATCGGCATCCCCGAAGAGTGGCAGTTCGAAGATCCCGACGCACGGGTCGCCACCTATGAACGATTCCGCGACGCCCTGCGGCGCATCACCGAAATCGACGCCCCGCAGGTCATCGTCAACATCCGCTCGACGGGCGGCGACGTCAACGATGCCCTGCTGATCCTCGACGCCCTGCGCCAGCTCTCCGCACGCATCGTCACCCGCTGCTACGGATACACCGCCTCGGCTGCCACGATCATCGCCCAGGCCGCCTCGGAGGGGTGCCGCGAAATCTCGGAGAATGCCCTCTACCTGATCCACAACGCAATCTGCTCGACCGAGGGCAACGCCGCCGAAATCGCCTCCGAGGTCGAGCTGCTCCAGCAGACCGACGCCCGCATCGCCGCCGTCTACGCCTCGCGATCGGGACGCCCGGCCGAGGAGTTCCTCGCGCTGATGGGCGAAAACAACGGAAACGGACGCTGGCTCTCGCCCGAGGAGGCGATCGCCGCAGGGCTGGCCGACCGGGTGATCGAACCCGCCCGGACGGGCTCCTCCCTGGCGCAGAACCTCTCGCGGGGCTGGCAGCGGCTGCTCTCCGAACTGGGCGTCCGATCAGCACCGAAACGCGTCGCCGACCGAAACATCCTCCACTCGCAGGCCGAACTCCAGGAGCTGCACCGCCGTTCGTCGATCGCCGCCGAGGAGACCCGCCGCCGGATCGGTCCGACCCGCGTACTGCCGGTCGAAGACCCCTCGTTCGGCGACACAATCCGCTCGGCCAACGAACGCGCCTATGCCGAGGATGCCCGATGTTTCCGGAACTGACCCCGGCACCGCCCCGCGAAATTGCAAAAAAACGGGTCCTGCGCCCGCAACCGAATCATAAACCCTCAAAAACAAACAAACACCATGACCTATCTTGAAAATTCGAAGCAGTACACCGGTACCGATCTCGAGAACATCTTCTTCCGCCCGATTCTGACCGGGCAGTCGGCCAAGGAGTTGGGCGTACGCGTCCTCTACAACATGCCGCACAACGCCCACGTCCAGCTCTGGGACGGCCAGCGGAACATCCTCCAGAAGTTCACCTCGGCCGGCTGGAGCGGCAGCACCGCACCGACCCGAACCGAAAAGGCCATCGACATGAAGCGCGTGAAGGCCGAACTCGGATTCTCGGCCGCCGACTACTTCTCGATGGTCTACGAGAAGATCTCGTCGATCGTCGACGTCAACATGGAGGACCTCTCCGGAACGATCCTCGAGCAGGCCGAAACCGAACTCTTCCGCCAGGCCCTGGCCGAAAACATCCGCGCCACGATGTGGGCCGGGGACTCCTCGGCCGACGATGGCTACAACACCTTCGACGGATTCCTCAAACTCGTCCAGGACGGCGCCACCTCCGGATCGATCGAGGACTTCACCTACTCGGAGGAGAACCTCGCCCAGAACAGCTACGTCACCGAAATCTTCGACCAGCTCTGGAACAGCGCCGATCCCCGCATCCGCGACCTCAAGGCCGACGGTCAGCTGGCCTACTTCGTCTCCTCGGACCTCTGCTACCTCTACGAGAAGTATCTCGACGAGAAGGGCGTCGATGCCGCCTACATCGACTCCGTGAACGGCCGTCCGCAACTGGCCTACCACGGCATCCCGGTCATCGACGTGAGAATGGACAGCTATCTGGCCGAAACGTCGCTCCACCAGTCGTTCGCCCTGCTCACCGACCGCCGCAACCTGGTCATGGCCGTCAATACGGCCGACATGCCCGGAAACGAGGTGCGCATGTGGTACAACCCCGACGAGATGGAGAACCGTCAGCGCGCGGTCTTCATGGCCGGCTGCCTGCTCCTCGACGAGAAGCTGATCGGCTACGCCTACAAACAGTAACAACCCACACGGAGCCTCCCCGCCGCCGGACCCGCCGGGACGGGGAGCCCCTCCGAAATCCGCAAATACGTCATGAGCAAACCGAAACACTTCAAAACCGCCGTGGGCGTCGCCAACCGGACGGATCCCTACACCGTGCTGGGGTCGACGCGCGTCGAAAACGACCACTTCTGGCGTTGGGGCGACGACAACCTCTTCCCACAGGCCCTGGCCCTGATGGCCCGCCGATCGACCACCCACCGCCGAATCATCAACGACAAGGCCGACTACATCTCCGGCAAGGGCGTCATCTGCGACGAAGCCCGCCAGCCCGCCCTGGCGGAGTTCATCGGCCGCGTCAACGGCTCGGGCGAAACCCTGCGGCAGATCCTCAACAAACTGGCCTTCGACAAGGCGTTGTTCGGAAACGCCTTCCTCGAGGTGGTCACCGATGCCGACCACTCGTTCCTCTCGCTCTACCACCAGGACGCCTCGCGCTGCCGCGTCGCCCGCGACTCGCAGCACATCCTCCTCCACCACAACTGGGCCGCCTTCAAACCCGCCGAGGCACGTTCCCTGCCCCTCTACCCGACGTTCGAACCCCAGCAGGACGGAACCCTGCGCGCCATGATCCACTACAAGGACTACGAACCCACGTTCGAACACTACGGCGTGCCGCCCTACATCGCCGGATTCGGCGTCTCGGCCATCGCCTACAAGACCGACCGATGGAACATCTCGCGGCTCGACAACTCGTTCCAGTTGTCGGGCGTCATGATGCTCGACTCGACGGTCGACAACGAGGCCGAGGCCGAACGCATCGTCCGCATGGCCGAGCGCAAGTTCGCCGGGAATCCCGGACAGGTGATGTTTGTCATCCGCGACGGAGGCGACGACGACAACTCGCGATTCATCCCCATCACCTCACAGAACGAGGGCGACTGGCAGGCACTGCACGAACAGGCCGTCGGCGACATCGTCGTGGCCCACTCCTGGTTCCGCACCCTGAGCGGACTGGACTACGCCTCAGGATTCAACGCCGAACGCATCCTCCACGAGTACGAAGTGGCCCTCAACACGGTGATTCTGGCCGAGCAGGCCGAACTCACCGAGCCGATCCGCAGCGTCATCGGCACGATTCTGGGGGCAGACACCTCGTCGCTGCAGATCGTCAACCGCCCGCCGACCCGCTCGAAGCCCATCTACATGAAGGTCTGGGAGGCCCGCAAGGCCGACGGTCTGGACTACGACCCGGAGGATCCCCGACAGCAGTACTACCTCTCCGAAATCACCAAATACAACGTCACCAGCATCGGCTGACGGATTGCCGGGCGGTGGCTGCCGGTTTCAACCGGCGGCCGTCACCCGCTCCCCCGCACCGCAAACACCCCTTCACGCCATGAATACCCTCATCACCACCACCCAACTCCTGCAACAGGCCTTCGGAAGCGGCGAATACCTGCCGCCCGACACCTTCTCCGAGGCCGACATCGCCGCCGCCGAAGAGCGGTATCTTCTCCCCGTAATCGGCCCGGCACTCCACGAGCGGCTCCTCGCCGGCGACTATGCCGACCTGCGCGACAGCTACCTCGCACGGCCGCTGGCCCTCTTCACGCGGCTGATGCTCCAACCGCGGCTCGACATCCGCACCGGGCAGTGCGGCACCTCGGCCCCGAAAAGCTCCTGGGGCCAGCCTGCCGACGAAGAGGCCCGGCGCCGCCAGTGCCGGGCGCTGCGTGCCGAAGCCCGTTCGCTGCTGCACCGGGCCGTCAGGTACCTCGACCGCCACCGCGAAGAGTTCCCCGAATACCGCCCCGAGCGGAACATCCTGAAACGCTGCACGACCGATGGAGGCTTTGTACAGATTCGTTAGCGGCATCGCGGCTGGAATTGCCGCGCTGTTCGCCCCGATCCAGCCGCTGGTCATCACGACGATGCTCTTCATCGGCGTGGATTTCCTCTCGGGGGTCTTCGCCGACCGGGCCGCCGCCCGGCGCGAAGGTCGGAAATGGTATTTTGAAAGCTGCAAGGCCTGGCGCACGGTCCTCAAGACGGCTCTCGTCCTGACGGCCATCGTCATGGCCTGGCTGATAGATCGCTGCGTGCTGGACTTCATGCAGCTCAATCTGGCCAAGCTCTTCACGGGATTCACCTGCGGCGTAGAGTTGTGGTCGTTCCTCGAGAATGCCGCCCAGCTCTCCGAAGCACCGCTCTTCCGCCGGCTGCGCCGCTATGCCAGACGCCGGATGGAGAAAGAACTGCAAATCGACGAAAAAGAGGATGGCACGAGGACTCGATAACCGCAATCCCGGCAATATCCGCCGTTCGAAGGTCCGCTACCGGGGCGAGGTGCGCCCCTCGCGCGACCCCGACTTCAAGCAGTTCGAAACGCTGGCCTGGGGCTATCGGGCCATCTTCGTCCTGCTGGACACCTACCGCGTCCGCTACGGGCTCGACACCATCCGCGGGATGATCTCCCGCTGGGCCCCGCCCTCGGAGAATCATACCGAGGTCTACATCCGCGCCGTGGCCGCCGATACGGGCATCGACCCCGATGAGCCGCTCGACACGCGCGACGCCGGAACGATGATCCCGCTGGCGGCGGCCATCTCGCGCGTGGAGAACGGGGCTCCGGCCGACATACGGCAGGTGGCCGACGGATGGGAGCTTTTTCTGTCACCCGAATGACTTTTTTTCGTCTGTTTTGATTATCTTGCAGGTATGAAAATCGCCTGCCTGCTGGATCGGCTCAATCGGATGCCGATGGTCAAGCTCCTCGCACCCTTCGCCGCGGGGATTGCCTTGGCCGGAGTGTACGAACTGCCCCTGTGGTTTCTCGCAGGGGCTTTCGTCTGTACGGGCATCGTGGCTCTCCTCTTCCGTTCGGGAGCGGCCGCCGTGGCGATGCTCCTCACGTCGGGATTCGCCGCGGCACAACTCCGGACTCCCGAAATTTCGGTCCCCCGGGAGGTGTACACCCTCTACGAAGTCGTCGTGGAGGGATTTCCCGTCGAACGGGAGCGCTATTCGGTCGCCGATGCCGCAGTCACGGCCTGGCGCGACCCGGCGAATGGCCATTGGCACGCTTCGGAGAGCCGGATCCGGCTCTATGCCGATTCGTTGATCCGGCTTCGGGACGGAGAGCGGATCCGCTGCCGGGGTTGTGTGAGGCCGTTCCAGGGCGGAGCCGAGAGCTACCGGCAGCTGATGGAACGGAGGGGTTATGCCGGAACGCTGTGGATCGGAGAACGGGCGGTCCTCGACCGGGAGGAGCCCCGGGGTGCCTCCCTGCACCGCCGGGCTGTCGAACGTCTCGACCGTCTGCCGATGGCTCCCGAAGCCCGGGCCGTCGTCGAGGCGATGGCTGCGGGCGAACGGCGCGGAATTCCCGCCGAACTCCGCACTGTCTACTCCCGAAGCGGTTTTTCGCACCTGCTGGCCGTATCGGGGCTCCATACGGGGATTGTCTTCGTCGTGGTGAACGCCCTGCTTTGGTGGCTGCCCCTGCTGCGGCGCGGGCACCTCTGGAAGAACCTTCTCGCAGCGGCGGCCATCTGGCTCTTTGTCGCCGCGGCCGGATTCCCGCCCAGCGCCATACGGGCCGCCGTGATGTGCACCTTCCTCCAGGCCGCACTCGCCTCCGCGTCGGAGTATGTCGGAATGAATGCCCTGGCCCTGGCGGCCTTCGGGATGCTGCTCTGGAATCCCAATTGGATCGGCGACCTGAGTTTCCTGCTCTCGTTCCTCGCCGTCGCAGGGATTCTCCTCTGGGGTGTGCCCCTCTGCCGCAGGTGCCGGACCCGCCACCGATGGCTGAATGCCGTGAGCGACGCCTACGTGATCGGGTTGACGGCCACACTGGCTACGGCTCCGCTCGTCTCGCACACCTTCGGCATAGTTCCCCTGGCCGGGCTGGTCGTCAATCCGGTGGCCATCCTGCTGGCCGGGGTCGTGGTATTCGGCGGTGCGCTCTGGATGCTCCTGCCCGTCGGATGGCTTGCGCCGCTCTTCGGGCTGGTGACGGGCAAGGCCGCCGAAGCGGTCAACTTCCTGGCCCGGGCGACCGCCGCACTGCCCGGAGGCACAACCGACTATACGCTCGAAAAGGCTCCCACCATACTCCTCTATGCGGTTTTCCTCCTTGCAACGCTCGCCGCAGGGTGCCGGGAACCGAAAAAAAGCCTACCTTTGCGTCCGTAAAACAAACGCTTTCGACCCATGATCACCGCCGAGGAATACGACCTGCTCCGTAGCGACGAGCTCCGGCAAGCGATTGCCGCCGCCCGGGGCCGCGACCCGCTGGAGGTGGCGCTCGACCGGACGGTTCCCCATGCCCGGCTTGTCGCCACGCAGGTCAAGTACCTCGCACGCGCCGAACGCAAACTCCCGACGTATGCCGCCGCGCAGTGCATCCTGCCTCCGCGGGCCTTCGAGCAGGCCTCGAGCGAGGCCGCGGCCGCCCACAAACGCATCGCGGGCGACACGGTGCTGGACCTCACCTGCGGGCTGGGGGTCGATGCGCTCTATCTCGCCCGGCATTTCCGCCGCGTCGTGGCTCTCGAACGCGACCCGCTGCTGGCCCGCATCACCGCCGACAACCTTTCGAGAATGGGAGTTGCGAATATCGAGGTCGTAAACAGTTCGGCCGAGGAGTTTCTCGGCCGCGAAGGGTTGCATTTCGACTGGGTTTATGCCGATCCCGACCGCCGTTCGGCCGAAGGACGCAAGCAGGTGCGGCTCGAAGCCTGCTCGCCCGACATCGTGGCCCTGAAACCGGCGATCGACCGGATCGCGCCGCGGCTCTGCCTGAAAAACTCCCCGCTGTTCGATGTGGACGAGGCCCTGCGGCTCTTCCCCGGAAGCCGCGTGGAGGTCGTCTCGTCGGGCGACGAGTGCAAGGAGGTCGTGGTCTATGCCGACGGCTCGGGACCGCTCGTTACGGCCACGGCGCTCGGTACAGGGAGCTTCTCGGCCCGGCCCGGAGCCGCCGCGCCCGAAGCCCCGGCATTCGATCCGGCGCGTTACCACTGGTTGGTGGTCCCGGACGTCGCCCTCCAGAAAGCCCGCCTCACGCGCCTCCATCTGGCCGGGAAGGCCGACTGCTGGAGCGACCTCGGATTCGGATTCGCCGAAGAGGAGCCGCACGGCATCATCGGGCGCATACTGCCCGTCGAGCGGATCGAGCCCTACGACCCGAAGCGGCTGAAGCGAGAACTGAAAGGCCGCGGCCTCGAACTCCTCAAACGCGACTTCCCGCTCCCGGCCGAGGAGCTCATGCGGCGCCTCGGCACCCGTCCCGGCGCCGACCTGCGGATAGCCTTCACGAAAATCGGGAACGATTTTTGGGCGATCCGCCTAAAATAGCTATCTTTGTCAAATAGCACCGCGATGGCGGACCGAGCCCATGATACTCCGAAAACTCTTCACCTACTTTACCGATACGATCTTCCGGGAGGACATCAACGAATGGCGCAATCCCGTCGTGCGGTGGCTCGTACAGCAATACCGGCTACTCTTCTACACGGCCCGCGGGCTGGTCGAGCACGGAACGCTGGTCCGCTCCGCGGCGCTCACCTTCTACACGCTCATGTCGCTCGTGCCGCTCCTGGCCCTGGTCTTCGCCGTGGTCAAGGGATTCGGCCTCGCCGACGGACTCGTCGAAAACCTCTACGAGCTCTTCCCTCAACACCCCGAAACCGTCGACTACATCGTCGGATTCGCCGAAAACGCCCTGGCCCGAACCCAGGGCGGCGTCGTGGCCGCCGTGGGTCTGGTGATGCTCTTCTGGGCCGTGATCCGCGTCTTTGGGTCGATCGAAAACGCCTTTAACAACATCTGGGAGGTCAAGGTCGAACGAAGCATCGCCCGTCAGTGGACCGACTACATCGCCGTGGTGATGATCGTCCCCGTGCTCTGGATCCTCGCCAATGCTGTCGGCAACTACATCGAGCAAGTCCTGGGCCTCTACGACAAGTGGTACTTCACGACCCTCTCCCGCCTGGCCTCGATGGTCGTCATCTGGACGATGTTCACCCTGCTCTACCTGATCATCCCCAACGCCCGGGTGCGGTTCCAGAGCGCCCTGATGGCCGGAATCGTCGCCGGGACCATCTTCCTGCTCTTCCAGTGGGGCTACGTCTACGTCCAGCGCTGGATGACCTCCTACAACGCCGTCTACGGCAGTTTCGCCGCCCTGCCGCTCTTCCTCATCTGGATGCAGACCTCCTGGGAGATCCTTCTCTTCGGCGGCGAGCTTTCGTTCGCCTACCAGAACATCAGCCGCTTCGCCGAGGAGCGCGAATCGCTGCGCATCAGCTACGACCAGCGCCGCAAGGTGCTCCTCGCGGTGATGATTCTCGTAGCACGTAACTTCCGCGACCACGGCGGAACGCTCCCGACCGACGAGATCCGCAAACGCCTCGAGCTCCCGACCCGAATCGTCAACGACATTCTCTTCCAGCTCGTGCAGGCCGGACAACTGATCGCCGTGCGCAGCGGCGACGGCGAACGCGAAGTGGCCTTCGCCCCGGCCCACGACCTCTCGTCGATCACCGTCTACGGCATCCTCGAAGCCGTCGAATGCACCGGACAGACCACCCTCGACCTGGAACAAACCCCCGAATTGGCCCGCATGAACCGCGAAGTGGAGACACTCAAGGAGGAGGTCCTCCACTCGCCGAACAACGTGCGATTGACAGACCTGCTGTAAATCAGGAATAAAAGAGATGAAACGAGTCGTCATTATCGGAAGCGGAAACCTGGCAGAAGCCCTGGCCCTGGCCATCGCCGGAAGCGGTCTGGAACTCCTCCAGCTCTTCGCCCGCAATCCGGAACGGGGCCGTACCGTCGCCGCCCTGGCCGGATGCAGCTGGAGCTCCGACCCCGAAGCGCTCCGCCGCGACGCCGACCTCTATCTGATCGCCGTGAGCGACCGCGCCGTGGGCGAGGTGGCCTCGCAGCTGCCCATCCCCGAGGGGGCGGTCGTGGCCCATACGGCCGGCAGCGTCCCGCTGGAGGCTCTTCCGAAGCGATTTGCGCGCCGTGCGGTCTTCTACCCGATGCAGACCTTCACCAAGGGCCGCCGGGTCGATTTTTCGGAAATCCCGGTCTTCCTCGAAACTTCGGACCCCGGATTCCGGGCCGAACTCGAAGCCTTTGCCCGCACGCTCTCCCGGACGGTGCTCTGGGCCGACTCCGCACAGCGGGGCAAGGTCCACCTTGCCGCGGTCTTCGCCTGCAACTTCGCCAACCACATGTACGCCCTGGGCGAGGCGGTGGTCCACAGCGCCGGGCTCGACTTTGCGGTACTCAAGCCGCTGATCGCCGAAACCGCCGCCAAGGCCTGCGACGCCCGCTCGCCACGCGACGTGCAGACCGGCCCCGCCGTACGCAACGACACCGCCACGCAGGAGCGGCACCTCGCCCTGCTCGACGGCAACCCGACCCTTCAGGAGATCTATACCCAAATCAGCGAAAACATATGGAAAACTTCAAGGAATCAATAGCACGCTGCCGGACCTTCATCTTCGATGTCGACGGCGTGATGACCGACGGCGGGATCATCCCGACCGTCGACGGTGACTTCATCCGCCGCTACAACGCCAAGGACGGCTATGCGCTGGCCTACGCCATCAAACTGGGCTACCGGGTCTGCATCATCACCGGAGGACGCGGCAAGACGCTCGAGCACCGGCTCCGGATGCTCGGGATCCGCCACTACTACGTCGACTGCATGGACAAGATCGCGGCGCTGCACGAATACCTCCGGAACGAGGGAGTGGCGCCCTCCGACGTGATCTACATGGGCGACGACATCCCCGATCTGGAGTGTATGCGCGAAGTGGGGATTCCGGTCTGCCCGGCGGATGCCGCCGCCGAGGTGATCGAGACTTCGCGCTATGTCTCGGAGTTCAAAGGGGGCGAAGGGGCCGTGCGCGACATCATCGAACAGGTGCTCCGGGCCCACGGCGACTGGGCGCGCGACTCGATGGGCGTCACACCGTCGTCGCTCGTCGCCTCGCGCTGACCCCGCGGCCTCCCCGCCAGGGAGGGGGGGGGGGGAGGAGCGGGCAACCGCCCGGCGGCAGCACGCCATACGAAAAAAGTCCCGAACAAGTCGGTCATGATGCCAGACAAAAAAGAGGCGGAACCTTTGCGGTTCCGCCTCTTGCCGTTCCGGCCGGGGAGCTACCACATCACCTTGATGGCATAGCTCTCGATGCCGTCGGCCAGGGTCTCCTTCTGGACATCGTTCAGCCCCCAGAAACGCTCCTCGGTCAGCAGGAAGATCGTATATTGCGCCCCCTTTGCCACCTCGAAGACATTGAAGCCGTAGCTTGTCCCCACGCTCTGGCCTATTCCCTGCAGCGACCCGAACAGGTCGTTCTTCACCGTTCCGATCATCAGGAAGGGCATGTTGTCGTTGTAGAACGAACGGAGCACCCCTTCGCTGCCGCCGAAGGCCGCAATCTGGTCCGCCGTGTCGAAACGGGCCGTCACGACGTTCACGTCGAACGAAACGGCCGTCGTACCGGTCACCTCACCCAGATCGTTCCTGTCGGTGCGCACACCGGTCATCCCGGTGGTCAGCCCCGTCACGTAGCACCCTGCGCCGCAGGGAACCCCCTTCGACTCGGTCAGGCACTGGTTCACATAGAGCATGCTGCCCTGATAGGAGGTCTTGTCGACGATCCGGTTGAAGGCGAAGGTCGTCCAGCGGTAGGAATCGAACGCCGTGCCGAGCATCTCCGACAGTTTGCCATTGTCGGCCCGGTCGAGGATCGTCAGCCAGGAGCCGTTCTTTCCGTTGAGCGTCGTGACGATGTAGTCGTGCACGGCCCGGCACTCCTCCTCGCTGGTGCAGAGCGCCGCGTCGCTCAGGCGCGATACGAACTGGATGTCGGTGGTGAACTTGTCCGACGGAGCCGGGATCTGCGCATCCGAGGGGTACTCGTCCAACCCGTTGTTGCAGCCCGTGAACATCGGCAGAGCCAAGGCCAGGGCCAGCATGGTCGAGAGGTATTTCTTAACGTTTTTCATCGTTTCAGTCTGTTTCGGTTAGTTATTTCAATACGGCCGTACCGATAATGGGATAGTGGTCCGAGAGTGCGGGATAATCGCCGGTATTGAGCACCTTGAAATCCGTGCAGCTCCATTCGCCGGCCGGGAAGGAGAGGAAATAGTCGAGTTTGCTGCCCCCGCTGAAGGTGGTGTCGTTGTTGCAGAGCTTCGTACCGTATTTCTGATACTCCTTGATGGCTTCCGTCGACGGGCCGCAGTTCATGTCACCCATGAGCACCGACGGGATGCCGGCCTGCGTAGCGGGGACCACTGCATCGGCAATCACCTCCTTGGCCTGCTCGAAACAGGTCTCGTTGCCGCCGAAGGCGTCGAGGTGGGTACAGATGACCCGGACCTTCACCCCGTCGGGGTTGGCATCCGTCGGCACCAGGATGTCGGCCCAACCCACCGAACGCTGGTCTTCACCCGTGTACATGCCGAGCAGGACCGATTTCGAGTTGACGATCGGGTACTTCGACAGGATGCCGTTCCCGTAGTAGCCGTTGTCCTTGTCATAGGACCAGATGAAGAAGGGGAACATGCCGAGCTCCCGGGCAAATTCGGTCAGTTTCTCCTTCGAGCTCATCAGACCGCTGGCGGTCTCGAACTCGTTGAAACATACGATGTCGGGATTCTCCCGCCGGATGGCATCCACAAAGCGCGTGATGTCGCGCGACACATTGGTATTGTCCTTCAGCTCCAGAGCCTTGACGTTCCACGACATACATTTCAGCTGCAAGGTCTGGGCCTGGGCCCCTGCCAGCGGGAGCATCGCCCCCAGGAGGAGCATCGCCCCCAATATCTTGTTGATTTTCATGACTGTCTCTATTTATCAATCGGTTAATAGCCCTTGTTCTGCTTGAGGTTCACCGTTCCGTTGAAAGCCGTTTCCGGAATGGGGAACACCTTGTTGTAGGTCGGATTGAAGGTACGGCCCGGATAGACCTCCACCTCTTCGGTCTTGATCTGGCCGTCGACCATCTTCGAAACCACGCTGTGCAGCGGTTTCGCATAGTACTCCTGGGCCAGGCCCCAGCGGATCACGTCGATATGGCGGCTGGGCTGGAACTCGAAGGCCAGCTCGCAACGGCGCTGGTTCTGCAGCTCGGCCTTCGTGGCCGCATTCTCACGGGACAGCCCGGCACGCTCGCGGATGTCGCCAAGCAGCTCCTTGGCCTCGCCGTTGCCCTCACCCTGGGTCCAGATCAGCGCCTCGGCCTTCATCAGCAGCACGTCGGCATAACGCATCAGGCAGACGTTGAGCGTATTCCAGAGTTTGTCGCGCTGGCTTGACACCTCCGTGTAGCTGCCCGTCTCCCAGGGCGAGATAAACTTCTGGTTGATGAGTCCGGCCGACACGTGGCTGGTGGTGTAGGAGGAGATCGAACCGTCCGTACAATAGCCGCCGAAGGTGATGTCGCGGCCCATGAACTTCACGTGGTTGCCCGGGTAGAGGATCGTGGCCTCGCGGCGCTGGTCACCCTCCTCGAAGGCATTCCAAAGCTCCAGGCTCGGTGTGTAGTATCCCCACGTGTTGTAGAGGCCCCAGCCGGCATTCACGAACGTCACACCGTGGTAGCGGGCGCCGTTGGTGGCATCGCCCTCCAGCGAGAAAATATACTCCGAACTGTGGTTCTGCTCCTTGCGCCAGAGGTTGGCGAAGGATTTCGACTTGTTGTTCGGGTCGATGTAGAGCGAGCGCTTGTCGGCGCCGGTCATTCCCATGACCAGGTCGCACATCTCGATGACCGTGTTGTAGTACGAGGCGTCATACTGTGCGGCATAGAGGGCGGCACGGGCGGCAAAGGCCCAGGCGGCCGCCTTGTGAGGCAGGCCGTACTGCGAGGTCGAAAGCTCGGAGAAGTAAGGAAGTTCCTCGGCGGCACGGCGGAAGTCAGCGATGATCTGGTCATAGTTCTTCAGCACATGGTCCGGACGCGGGGAGTCCATCTCGTCCATCGGCGTCGTGTCGAGGATGATGGGGATACCGCCGTTCGTGTCGTCACCGTAGTAGGGGACCATCCACAGCATCGAGAAGCCGCGGAAGAAGTAGGCCGTACCGAGTGCCAGTTTCTTCACCGACTCGGTGATGTTCAAGTCGGGAACCAGCTTGATGATGTTGTTGGCCTTGGCGACGTTCTGGTACATGACACCCCAGACATTCTTGACATCCTGGTCATTGGAGGGCGACATGCGGAATTCGCGGATCTCGTCCACGGCCGGGCGGTCACGACCGATCAGCACGTTGTCGCTCGCACACTCGAACCACATGTGCCCGCGGCCGCAGATCTCCTCGCTCCAGTGCGGCGACACGAAATAGTAGAGCGCATAGACGGCCTTCATGACATCTTCGTCGGTTTTCCACGACGTGTCGCGGCCATAAGGCTCACGCTCGAGGAAGTCGGCGCAGCCCGAAAGAGCGAATACGCTGACGGCCAGACAAATACTTAACAATATCTTTTTCATGGTCGATTTGTAGTTTAGAAGTTGACGTTTACACCAAAGTTAAAGAAACGCGATACGGGATAGACACCGGCGTCGACACCGTAGTTCCCGACTTCGGGGTCGATGCCCGAATAACCGGTGATCGTAGCCACATTGTCGATGCTCATGTAGATACGCAGCGAGCCCTTTTCGAGGCCGATGTGGCGGGAGATGTGTTTCGGGAGCGTATAACCCAGCGTAATGTTCTTCAGTCGCAGGTAGTCGCCCTTCTCAAGGAAGACGTCCGAGAACTTCACGTAGTTGCCGTTGTCATCCTCGACGATGCCCAGACGCGGGTACTTGCTGCCCGAGGGGTTGAAATCCCACGTGTTGAAGACATCGGAGATCAGGTTGCCCATGTCCTGACGGCCGTTCATGGCCATCTGCTTCGTACCGTTGTAGATGTAGTTGCCGGCCACGCCCTGGAACATGATGCTGAAGTCGAAACCCTTCCAGTCGAACGAACCGCCGAACGAATAGGTCTGTTTGGGGGTGTAGCAGCCCGTCAGCACCTTGTCGTCGTCCGTAATCACGCCGTCGCCGTTCGTATCGACGAACTTCAGGTCACCGACCTTGGCGTTGGGCTGCACCTGGGTCACCTCACCCGTCTCGGCGTTCTTGCTCACGTAGCGGTCGATCTCCTCCTGCGAGCGGAAGATGCCGTCGGTACGGTAGATGTAGTAGGAGTACCACGGGTAGCCGGCGGCCGAGTAGAGGATCGGCGTACTGTTGATGTTCGGGTTGTTGTGCTGCACGATCTTCTGGGCTCCGTAGTCATCGACCCAGCCCTTGTTGACCGAGAAGGTGCCCCAGACGTTGTAGTTGAACTTGCCGTCGGCCACGCTGTTCCTGTACGAGGCCGAGAACTCCCAACCGCGGTTGATCACCTTGCCCATGTTGCCCAGGGGCGGGTTCTCCACACCGATCTGCGAAGGCGTCGGGATGTAGTCGATCAGGTCGCGCGTCTCCTTATAATAATAGTCGGCGCTGAACTCGAGTTTGTTCTGGAACATCGTCAGGTCGAGACCGGCGCTGGTCTGTACGGTGGTCTCCCACGTGGCGTTGGTGTTGGCGATCGTCTCCAGATAGGTACCGTAGACGGTATTTCCGCCGATGAGTGAGCCGTCCGTGTAGGTCAGCAGCGGGATCTGCGTGGGGTTGGGCAGCGAGTAGAGGGTCACGTTGCCGACCTTACCCCAACCGGCGCGCAGCTTGACCAGGTCGAAGACCTTCGTGAGCGAGGAGTTCCGGAAGAACTTCTCCGAGGAGATTTTCCACGAGCCCGACACCGAGGGGAACCAGTCGTAGTTCTTCGCGGAGGGGAGTTTCGACGAGGCGTCGCGGCGGATGCTGCCGACCAGGAAGTAGCGGTCGTCGAACGAATAACCGATACGGCCCAGAACCGAAACCATCGCGTAGTCACGCAGCGTCTCCGAGGGGTTGCTGGCCCATTCGTCGGCCGAGTCCCAGACCATGTTGTTGTCCGTGGCGTCGATATACCCCTTGGTGCGGTATTCGCGGTAGTGGTTCTTCTGGTAGTCGGTCGTGAAGCCGGCCATGGCGCTGATGTGGTGGCGTCCGAAGACCTGGGCATAGGTGGCGGTGGTCTCCCACAGCGTGTGGAAGTTGTTGAAGTAGTACTGGTCGCGCGTACCGGTAGTCGAGCCGCCCGGCACGTCGATGGCGGGCGAGAATTCGTCCTCCTCGCGCGTATCGAGGTCGGCCGTGAACTCCGACTTGATGGTCAGCTCGGTGATGGGCTTGATCTCCAGCGAGGTGGTCGAGAAGACCTTCGTGCGGGGATAGCGGCGGCGCATGGTCTCAAGCTGGGCTACCGGGTTGACGATGTTCGGGCCGGTGACGCCGGCGGCCATGTCGGCCGACGAGGCGATGCCGCCGTACTTGGGTTTGCCGTAGCTGTCGTAGATGATGTTGCCGTCAGCATCGCGGTCATAGACCGAGGCCGAGGCAGGGAACCACATGGCACCGAGGATCGGGCCGGTGTGCGACGTATTGACGTTGCCCTGGCCGTTGGAGTACTCGAACGAGACGCGCTCGGAGAGCTTCAGCCACTTGACAGGCTTGAACGTCGTATGGAGTTTGGCGCCGAGGGTCTGGCTCCAGGTATTGAGCAGCGTACCCTCCTTGTCGTCGTAGGTGACTGAGAGGATCGACTGCAGTTTCTCGGTGCCGCCGCTGATCGAGACCCCGTAGTGCTGGGTGAGGCCGGTCCGGAAGATCTCGTCGAGCCAGTCGGTGCGCGTCACGTTGGCACCGGCATAGACTTCGGGGTTGGCCAGGTTCGGCAGCGAGCCGTTGGCCGAATTCGACACGGCCTTGGCCCATATGTCGCAGAACTGCTGGGCATTGAGCATCGTGGGGAGGTTCATCGAGCGTTCGAAACCGAGCGAGACGTTGACATTGACGCGCGTCTTGCCGGCCTCGGCCTGGCGGGTCGTAATGAGCACGACGCCGCTCGATCCGACTGATGCACCGTAGATGGCGGCCGAGGCGGCATCCTTCAGGACGGTGATGGTCTCGATGTCCTCAACCATGTAGGGGGCGTTGGGCACGCCGTCGACAACCACCAGCACGCCGTCACCCGAGGTAGGACCGTCGTTACCGCGCTCGGTGCCCTGGTCGTTGCCCTTCGAGCCGCGGCCGCGGATGGAGAACGAAGCCTTCTGCATCGGGTCGCCGGACTGCATGATCGTGACACCCGGCATGCGGCCCTGGAGGAGGGTACCGAGGTCGGAGGCGCGGCTGCGGGCGGCATCGTCGACCTTGACGGTGGTCACGGCCATCGAGAGGTCCTCCTTGCGCTGCGAGCCGTAGCCGATGGCCACGACCTCGCCGATCATCATGGCGTCATCCTCCATGACCACATCAATCTGCGTGCGGTTCATCACCTGGATGGCCTGCGTCTTATAGCCGATGAACGAGAATTCCAGCACGGCGTCGGCCTTCACCGAAATCGTATAACGGCCGTCGGCATCGGTCGTGACGCCGTTGGTCGTCCTCTGTTCGATGATCGAGGCGCCAATCAACGGGTTCTGGCCCGTATCGGTCAAGCGTCCCGAAACCGTCACCTGGTTCTGGGCCTCAACAGGAAGCATGAGCATGCCCAACAGCAGGCTCATCAGAAGAACGCGGAGGAATCTCCACTTCTTCTCCGAAAGTGTCGAATTCATTTCCATAGTGTTAAGGTTAATAGTTAATTAGAGAAGTCTTGGGAAGAGATCTTGGGAAGAGATCTTGGGAAGAGATCTTGGGAAGAGATCGTTTTTCAAAAAAAAATTTTTAATGTTTTTAATTATTTTTTTAATAATACCCCAAACAAAAGCAC
This sequence comes from Alistipes sp. An116, assembly GCF_002161005.1. Classification (NCBI taxonomy): domain Bacteria; kingdom Pseudomonadati; phylum Bacteroidota; class Bacteroidia; order Bacteroidales; family Rikenellaceae; genus Alistipes; species Alistipes sp. An116. The sequence goes on along the minus strand of NZ_NFLR01000018.1, from coordinate 17,808 downwards.
ATAATATGCCCTGTCGGGATCAGTTTACACTTTCCGATATTCAAATTTATAAACTCTTACAAAGGAAATGGACGCATTTCGCGTAATATAGTCCTCATATTACGCAGATCTGCACACCGGCCGGGTCGGAACGGCGGGAATCACTCCCCGAAACCGTGCCGTGCATAGTGGAAACCGGCGGCATCGTAGCAGCGGGCCAGCCGGGCGAGACGCCTCCGGTAATCGGCCGGATCCTTGCGGTCGAGGCTCCACCCGACCTCGGCCAGGGCGCTCAACCGCGGCAGCAGCATGTACTGTGCCTGCCCGAAATCAGGGATGTATTCGGTCCAGAGATTGGCCTGAACCCCCAGGACGCAGGCCCGCTCCCGTTCGTCGAGCCCTTCATACGGATCGAACGCATAGACCTTTTCGAGCGGGAGGCAGCCGCCCCAGGCCAAGGGTTCGGAGGCGGTATCCTCCGTCTGGTAATAGTCGAAGTAACAATAGGTCGAGGGCGACATGACCACCCGGTTACCCTGCCGGGCGGCACGGACGCCCCCTTCGGTACCACGCCAGGACATCACGACGGCGGTCGGGGTCACCCCACTTTCGAGAATCTCGTCCCAGCCGATCAGTTGCCGGCCGTGCGCCTGCAGGAAGCGTTCGACCCGGGCCGTGGCATAGCCCTGAAGCCCCCGCAGGTCGTCAATACCCTCCGTCCTCATCCGGGCCTGACAGTGTCCACAGCGGGCCCACATCTTCGTCGGGCACTCGTCCCCGCCGATGTGGATATATTCCGACGGGAAGAGTTCCAGCACCTCGGAGAGGACCCCCTCGATGAATTCGAAGGTCGACTCGCGCCCCGGGCAGAAGACCCGGTCGTCGATGTCCCACGTCTGGCGCACCTCGTAAAGCTCGCCCGTACAGCTCAGCCAGGGATACGAGGCCAGGGCCGCCACGGCATGCCCCGGGAATTCGATCTCGGGGATCACCGTAATGAAGCGCCGGGCGGCATAGTCCACCACCTCGCGGATCTGCTCCTGTGTATAATAGCCGCCATAGGGGGTCTCGTCGTAGCGGCACGACTCGTCGTATTCGCCGCCGGGATCCTTGCCGATCAGCGTCCGGCGTCGCACCGACCCGACCCGTGTCAGTTCGGGATAGCGGCGGATCTCAATGCGCCAGCCCTGGTCGTCGGTCAGATGCCAGTGGAAGACGTTCATCTTGTGGAGGGCCATCAGGTCGATCGTGCGCTTCACCTCGTCGACCGTGAAGAAGTGGCGGGCCACATCGAGCATAAGCCCCCGATAGGCCATGCAGGGTCGGTCGACAATACGCACCTCGGGGATCTCGACGGCCCGTACCGGCCCGCCGGGGCTGAACGCCGCGGGCGGCAGCAGCTGACGCAGCGTCTGCACGGCATAGAACGCCCCGGCGGCATCACCCGAGCGGATTCCGATCCCCTCGCGCGTCACCTCAAGGCAATAGGCCCCGGCATCCAGCGTATCGCAGATCTCGAACCGGATACCGCCCCGTTCCGGGAGGCGTTCGGCCCGGACCGGCGGCTGCCCGAAGCAAGGCGTCAGGAGTTCGACGAACGCCTCGCCTACGGCTTTCATCCCCGCAACCGTCCCTTCACCGGTCTCTCCACCAGGCTCCTCCCCGGGCATCCAGTAGGGCACCCGGGCCGTAAGCCGGAAAACACCCTCGCCTTCGACCACCTCTACGGGGCGCGGCGTCACCTGCACGGGGCGTTCCGCGCGGATCACGCGGCCGCATCCCGAAGCCAGGAGGGCCGCAGCCACAAGGAGCACTCCGCCCAACAGAGTACCCCGCGCACTGAAATCCCGCCCGCCGGCACTCCGTCCCCGCGCCATTCCCGGCGATCTGAACACCTCGCTATTCATGACAGGCCGAAGCTCCCAGAAGCCCGATGTTTTCGATTTTCGAACAGCGGATCCGCACCCGTTCGACGGTCCTGGCATAGGGAAATTTCGCCAACTCGGCGTGCATCGCTTCGCTGAAGAAGTCGAAGGCGTGCGAAATGCTCCCGCCGAAGACGATCGCCTCGGGGTCGTAGGCGTAGAGGATCAGCATGACCAGACGCCCGACGTGCCGGCCGAATTCCTCCCAGAGTTTCAGCGCATCCGGATCGCCCGCCACGGCCCGTTCGAAAGCCTCCTTGCCGGTCGTACCGCGCCCCACGAAGAAACGGCTGCTGCAGTAGTATTCGTAGTCGCGGTCCAGATAGGGGATGCTGCCGATCTCACCCGCCCCCGTGTTGCAGCCGCAGTAGAGTTTGTTGCCGATCACCACTCCGGCCCCGACTCCCGTACCGAGGGCCACGCACACCACGTCGCGGAACCCCTGGGCCTCGCCGTAGCGGCAAACCCCCATGGCAAAGCAGTTGCAGTCGTTGTTCACGTGTACCGGAATCCCGAAATGCGCTTCGAGCATCTCCTTGAGGTGCACTTCCTGCCACGAGGGAATTCCCGTGACGTTGTAGACGATCCCCCGGGCCGCATCCACGACCGAGGGGACCCCGATGCCGATGTGCGTCACACGGGGGACGATCACTTGTTCGATGAGCGAAACGATATGTGCCACGACCTCCCCCTCCGGGCGGTCCGACTTGCAGGGCTCCGAGATCAGCCGCACGATGCGGCCTTCGTCGACCAATCCGACACGAACGTTCGTGCCGCCCAAATCAACTCCTATTCTCATTTCCGAACAATTGTTTTTATCTGGTTTTCACGATTTTGCCTTCCACTACCCGAACGCGGTCGACCACCCGGCCGTCATCCTCGCGGATCCAGCTCACGAATCCATGGTCTCCCTCGTGCAGCTCGATCATGCGGACTCCGGGCCGCAGGTTGTTGTAGGTGGTGTTGTCGCCCGAATAGCGGCCGTAACCGAGACAGATCCCCTTTTCGACCACCAGATAGTCGATGTCGTGGTCGTGACCCACGAAGGTACCCATGACACTCCGGCTCTCGACCAGGGCGGCAAACATGCCGGAATTCAATGCGCCGGGACACTCCTCCTCGGCAGCCCGTCCGATGCGGGGATTGTCGGGATTGCGCCACGCCGCAACATATTCGGGCAGCGCAATGTGGAAGAAGGCCAGCGCCGGAAGCGGCTCGCCGCCGTTCTCCCGCGTGCGGCGGTCACAGCAGCCCCGCAGCCAGTCGATCTGCCCGCGGTCGAACCAGCCGTAACCCTCTACCCCCTCGACGGTCGAATAGTCGTGCGAATCGAGGCAGTAGAGCGCTGCCGCCACCCGCTCCGAGGCCGAACCGCCGACCGTCAGCTCGACATCGGCCAATTCGCCCGCCGCGTCGAGCGTATTGAGGCTCCCCGGGGCGGAGGTCACCAGCCGTGCAATCTCCCGGCGCGACAGATCCTGCTCGGCATCGTGGTTGCCCAGCACCACGCAGTAGGGGACGCCCCGCCGGAAGAGCGTATCGAGCAGCCGCTGCCACATCCCCGCAGCCGGGCTGCCCGTTACCACGTCGCCCGTGAAGACCAGCAGGTCGGGATGCTCCGTGCGGATGATCCGGTCGATGCGCGCGAAGGTCTTCTCCGCTTCAGCCTGCCGTTCCGGAGTCTGCGGGTCGAGGTGCGTGTCGGTGAACTGTACGATGCGGAACGTGCCGTCGGCCGCGAAACGAAGCCCTTGCGGCCGCGCCGCCGACGTATTCAGACTCAGGAGCAGCAGAAAGCTCCATGCGATCACTCTCTTCATGATTGGTCCTGTTTTTTCAATTCAGTTTGACTTCTCCGCTTTGGGTCACGTGGACCGTGCGGCACTCGCTCCCGCCCCAGCGGACCGTCAGGTCGAAGGGCTCCTCGCACTCGACCCGGATCACGGGGCGCTCCGTGACGCTCTTCCGGCGCCCGACGCGCAGGCTGACAACCCCCTCGGGCCCGAAGGGATAGCGCGAGATACCGTGCGCCTCGGTCTTCGTGAGGTCCCATTCGATGGAACGTTCCGAATAGTCCGAGCGGATGCCCAGGATGTATTCGATGAAGACCGCGATGGGCGGAAGCCCCGTCCATCCGACGAAATCCTTGCGTGCCATGAAGCCCGGTTCGATCCGCTCCGGGGCATAGTACTCCCAGAAGGTCCCGGTCTTCTTCCACACCTCGAAGACCGCACGGTAGTGGTTTTCGGCAATCTCGTGCGCCAGCTCTCCATAGCCCTGCTGCCGGAGCCCGTCGATAAGCATGTAGTTCGTCCCGGGCCACACGCCGCCCTGCCAGTAGCGCCCGTTGGGGTTGTATTTCGGGTGGTCGGCAGCCAGCGAAGGGACCCGGTGCGGGCGGTTGAACTCCGCCGTATCGCGCAGGTGCGAAACCAGGCGCGCGAGGCGCACGCTGTCGAGCACGTCGGTCTGCAGCGCCCAGTAGGCTCCGATCCCGAGCGTCGAGCACAGAGTCCCGTCGGCATATCGGTCGCAGAGGAAGCCCCGCCTGTCATCCCACATCCGTTCGTTGAGGTAGCCCTTCAGGAACTTCATCTCGTCCTCCAGTTCCTCGATCTCCTGCCACCGTTCGATGTAGAAACCGATCTGCAGCAGCGAGGCGTCGACCAGGTATTGCTGCAGGTTCGTGTCGAGCCACGACATGTGGCCGTGCGAGTAGATCGGGTTGTACTCCTCCTTCACGCGCGGCATGTTGTCCATACCCGTGCCCCAGCCGCTCGACCAGTAGGAGCCGTCGGGCCACGTGCGGTTCAGCCGCCACCACTTCGCATAGGCGCACAGCACCGGAAAGACCCGGTGCAGGCGGTCGAGGTCCCCGAACTGCCGGTAGTAGACCAGTTCGACCCAGGGCAGCAGGTTGGGGCCCGTCGACGTGGGGTCGTAACGCTCGAAGCAGTCCGACCCGTCTGCCCGGATCTCGCGGCAGATGAAGCCGTCGGGGTGCTGTTTGGCGTAGAAGTTGTCGAGCGACGACTGGAACGGGAAGAACCGGTAGCCGTAGCGCGCGAACATCATCATGAACGACATGTCCCACATGAAGATGTTGCCGTTGTAGGCGATGTCGAGGTACGGGGCCACGAACCCCGAGCCCTCCTGCGGCTGGCGGATGTTCCCCACGGCGATGCGCCAGGCGTGCCAGTACATCTCGATCTCCGCATCGTGCCCCTCCCAGTAGGGTTCGGGGAGTACCTGCCGGGCCTCGTCGAATGATCCCGGCATACGCGTCACGGGCTCGGCCGTGCGGAACTCGTTCTCGGCGACGAAGACCTCCTTGACATAGGTATTCTTGTAGGGGAGCTCGTAGGGGCCCGATTTCAGCCCCTGGGCTGCGGCCGGCAGGGCCAGACAGGCCAGCGCCGCCGCAATTGTCCTTCGTTTCATCTCGGTTCTTTTCATGGTTCAGCGGGTCAGTTCACGGATCCGGCGGGCGATCTCCGTATTGAGATAGGTGCCGCAAAAGCGGTCGGCACCGGGCCCGTAGGCGAAGACGGGGAGCATGGCGGGCGTATGGTCGTCGCTCGTGTAGATGCCCAGGATGCGGCCCGACTGCTCGTCGCCGTCGAGCAGCACGAGTCCGCCGGTTTCGTGGTCGGCCGTCACGACGACCAGCGTCTCGCCGTTCGCATCGGCGAACTTCAGCGCCTCGGCCACGGCCAGATCGAAGCTCAGCATCTCGATCACCGAGCCGGGCAGGCAGCACGAATGGCCGGCATAGTCGATCTTGGCCCCCTCGACCATCAGGAAGAAGCCCTTCCGGCTGCGCTGCTGCAGCTTCTCAATCGAGGCACGCGTGGCGTCGGCCAGCAGCGAGAGGTTGGCCTCCTCGGCAGCCTCGTCCATGCGCTCGTCGATGCAGATGACCGGGCGGCCGTCACCGCCGATCGCGTCGACCGAACGGACGAAGGCGTAGCGCTTCGACAACTCGCCCACCAGGTCGATCCCGTCCTGGCGCTCCTCGAACTGGCGGATCCCGCTGCCGCACAGCAGGTCGATCCGGCCGTCGAGCAGAGCCCGGGTCAGCTCATCGGAGTTGTCCCGCTCGACCGAATGGCCGTAAAAGGCCGCCGGGGTGGCATCTGCCACGTTGCCGAGGGTGAGCACCCCTACCGCACGCCCCTGCTCATGGAAATAGTCGCTCAGCGAGGGACAGGGAATCCCGTCGACGCTCATCGCAATGTGGCGGTTGGCGTGGCGTTCGCCCGTGGCCAGGGCGCTGCCGCCGGCCGCCGAATCGGTCGTGAAGGCATCCAGCGCATTGTTGAACTGCAGCCCGATGTGCTTCATCTGCAGGGTCGTCAGCCCCCGGTTGGCATAGGCCGCGGCGAGGATCTGCGAGAGGCCCATGCCGTCACCGATCAGGAAGATCACGTTGCGGACCCGCCCGCGACCGCCGTCGTTGCGGTAGGTCGGCACGTAGACATCGATTCCCTCCGACAGCTGGAGCTTGTCGTTCTGGAAACCGCCGAAGTCGCGCGTCGTCTTGTCGAGCCGCTTCGTCCCGGTGACACCTCCCTCGGCGGCGCGACGGTCGCCGATGCGGAAGTTCTTGTTGCCGAAATCGGAAAAGAAGGCTGCGCAACTCTCCGGACGGTCGGTATTGATGTAGTCGATTCCCAGGTTGTAGAACGTATAGTAGGTTGTCGTCCCCTCGGGGGCGTTCCAGAAGCGGACGGGTTTTCCCCAGGCGTGGGCCCGGTCGATCACCTTGCAGAGGCGGGCCAGCTCCGACGGGATGATCGAGCCCTTGCCGTTCCACTGCGAGAAGTCCCGGAAGTTGGCGCTCACCAGCGCCACGCGCTCCAGTTGGTCGGGCGTATAGTCGGCATCCCAGGCGCCGTCGAAACGCACGTAGGGGGCGTAGTCGCAGAAATGCTCCGGGGCCGGGACACGCCCCGTCACGGCGATGCGCACGGCCTGCGGGTTGCGGGCCACATCGAAGACCTCGGGCCAGCGGTCGAGCAGCGCCGTCACAGCCTGCAGCGTCGGGTCGGTCTCCGACTTGAGTTCGATCATCAGCTGCAGCGTCTCGTCGCTGTCACGCCAGGCGCGGCCGCCGTTGCGGGCGAAGAGCCCGACCAGCGGCTCGACATAGAGCTTCTCGAACGACAAGCCGGCCGAGAGCTCCTCCTCGTCGTGGCCGACGAGCAGCTGCCCGTCGTGGAGGAAGAGGTCGACCTCGATCGAGGCCGCGTGCTGGGCATAAGCCTGATAGAAGGGGACACAGCGCGCATAGTCGTTGTGCGAATGGATCAGGATCGGCCGTTCGGCCCGGGCAGTTGCCGCGCCCGCCGCCAGCAGGAGCAGCAGGACGCATTTCCACATTCGGAGTTTCATCGTTTCGTATCGTAATATTGCAGTTTGACAAGGACGGGGGCGTGGTCCGAAAGGAACCCGCCGTCGAGCGTATCGGGCAGCACCCGGTACGAACGGACGTCGAACCCGTCGTCCACGAAAACATAGTCGATCAGTTGCCGCTCTCCCTCGGGGATCTGCCCGAAGTCGGAGAAGCTCCACGCCGTCCCGGAGCGCTCGGCAGCCGCCTCGCGGGTGTGGCGCAGACGGCCGCTCCCGACGACATGGGTGATGACCTCCGACTCGGGCTCGGCGTTGAAATCGCCGGTCAGCACCACGGGACGCCCCCCGCAGAGCGAGTCGATGCGCCGGAGCAGCAGCGTAACCCCTTCGCGGCGGGCCACCTCGCCCACATGGTCGAGGTGCGTGTTGATGAAGAAGATCTCGCGCCCGGCGCGGTCACGCAGCACGGTCCAGGTGGCCAGCCGCTCGCAGGCGCCGTCCCACCCCTTCGAACCGGCCTTCTCGGGGGTCTCGCTCAGCCAGAAGGTCCCCCAGTCGAGCAGTTCGAAACGGTCCGTGCGGTAGAAGACCGGGTTGAATTCGCCCGCTCCGGCGCCGTCCTCGCGGCCAACCCCCACCTCGGCATAGCCGGGCAGGAGCTCCTTCAGGTCGTTGAGCTGGTTGAGGAGCAGTTCCTGGGCGCCGAACACATCGGCGCGGTTCATCTCGATGGCCCGGGCCACCCGTTCGCGGCGGAAACGCCAGTTGTTCTCCCCGTCTTCGGGATTGTCATAACGCATGTTGAACGTCATCACGTTCAACTCGGGGGCCGGTTCGGGGGCGCACGCCGACAGGAAGAGCAGCGCGGCCGAGACGGCACACCGGATCCGATTCATTCTCATGGTCATCCGTGTTTTCGGTTCATGATTCGTATTCAGTCGGGATCAGCCACGAGGAGGTTCCCGCCCGGGACGGGCACGAACTCCGCCTCTGCGGAGGGGCGCCAGCTCCACGAGAGCTCCTCCCCCTCGTAATCCTCGAAATAAAGCAGCCGGAAGGGGTGCAGGCCGGCATCCAGCGCCACCCGCCCGGTGGCCGCCACGGCCGCATGCGAACCGTCGTTGTCGACAACCCGCTCGCCGCCGATCTCCAGCACGCTGCCGTCGTCGCTCTGCAGGCGGAACTCCCAGACGCCCCGTTCCGGGACGCGGATCAACCCCTCGAAGCAGTATCCGAAGTGGTCGCGCTGCCGGGCCCCGCCGATCGTCACCTCCGGGAGGATTCCCCGTTCGACCACCGGCTGCCCCTCAAGGTCGGCTACCCGCGAGAAGGTCCCCTCGTAGTAGCGGTATGCGACGCCGGGGCGGGTCCCGGCCACCTGCAGCCCCGGCCGGAAGGCGGCCTTCACGGCACGGAGCACTAATTCGCGGCTCGGCTCGGTGCCGTCACGGAACCCCCGGGCGCGCAGCGTCAGCGAACGGTCCACCCGCACCGGCCCCGTATAGAGCGGCGAGGATTCGGTCGGTTCCGAACCGTCGAGCGTATAGTGGATCCGGGCCCCGGGGGTCGTCGTGGCCAAGTCCACATCGACCATCCCGGGGAAGAGATGAACATCGCTCGTCGTATAGGGGATCGAGACCCGTTCTCCGCGGGTGAGCGAGTAGGGCTCCGTACCGGGTTCCGTACCCCGTACCGGATCGGGCCTTCGCGTCAGTTCGAACGAGAGCTCCCCGCCCTCCATCAGGCGGTCGTAGGGGATGAAGTTCTCCGCAACGGGCTCGCCGTTGAGCGTCACCGAGCGGATGTAGCGGTTGTGCGCGGGGTCGTTGGCCGTCACGGTCAACACACGACCGTTGGCCAGCCGGACCTCGGCCCGCTCGAAGAGCGGCGTGGTCAGCACGAACTCGTTCGAGCCCGGGCAGACGGCATAGAGGCCCAGCGACGAGAGCAGGTACCAGGCCGACATCTGCCCGCAGTCCTCGTTGCCGATGATGCCGCCGGGCGTCGGGGCATACATCTCGTCAAGCAGGCGGCGGGTCAGCTCCTGGGTCTTCCACGGCTGGCCGGCATAGCTGTAGAGATAGGCCATATGGTGGCTCGGCTCGTTGCCGTGGGCATACTGCCCCATGAGCCCCGTCACGTCGGAGACATCGAGACGCATCTCCTCCGATTCGAGCGTGAAGAGTCGGTCGAGCTGCCGGAGGAACTCCTCGCGGCCGCCCAGCAGCTGGATAAGCCCGTTCACATCATGCGGCACGAAAAAGCGGTAGTGCCACGGCGTCGCCTCGGTATAGTCGCGCCCCGTGGCGAAGGGCTCGAACGGCACGGTCCAGCCGCCGTCGCTGCGACGCCCGCGGAAGAAGCCCGTCGAGCCGTCGAAGAGGTTCACGTAGTTCATGGCCCGTTCCCGGTAGGTGCGGGCCACGTCGTCGTTGTCCAGCGCCTCGGCCATGCGGGCGATGGTCCAATCATCGTAGGCGTACTCCAGCGTACAGGAGACCGATTCGTTGCGCAGCTCCGAGGGGATATAGCCCCGCGCCGCATAGAGGTCCGCCCCCTTGGCGTTGACCTCCGACGAGCGGACCATCGCCTCAAGCGCCTTCCCGCCGTCGTAACCGCGGATCCCCTTCAGCCAGGCATCGGCAATGACCGAAACGGCATGGTAGCCGATCATCGTCCGCGTTTCGCCCGAAGCCAGGGGCCAGATCGGCAACTCGCCCGTGCAGTCGTACATGTCGAGCATGCTGCGCACCATGTCGTTGACCAAACAGGTGTCGACGAGCGTCTGCAGCGGATGCCAGGCCCGGAAGGTGTCCCACAGCGAAAGGGTCGAATAGTAGCGCCGGCCGGCCGGGAGGCGTCCGATCGTCTGGTCCTGACGCCGATACTCCCCGTTGACGTCGCTCATCAGGTTGGGGGTCAGTTTCGTATGGTAGAGTGCCGTATAGAAGTTCGTGCGTTCGTCGCGGCTGCCGCCCGTGACCGTCACCCCGCCCAGCGCCTCGCGCCACAGCGCTTCGGCCCGGGCCCGAACGGCATCGAAATCGAGCTCCGGCACCTCCGCGAGGCGGTTCTCGCGGGCATTCTCACAACTCACCGACGAAAGCCCCACGGCCACGGTCAGCGTATCGACCTCCGGCGAGAAGGTCAGCACGGCCACCCGGCCGTCGAGCACCTCGGCGTCGGCATACGGGGCGGAGAACTCCGCCGAGAAGAAGACATGATGATCCGGTGTCCAGCCCTGCGTCAGACGCATGCCGCAGAGCTCCGTCGGGCCGCAGGGAGTCAGTTCGCTGCGGTCGATCCGCTCCTCGCCCACCGTATGGGTCAGGTCGATCTCCACGCGGCGCTCCCCTTCGCCGTAGAAGCGGTAGCGGTGGACTCCCGTGCGGGGTGCAGCCGTCAATTCGACGTCGATCCCCTCGTCGGGCAGCGTCACCGCATAGTAGCCACACGACGCACGCTCCCGGTCGTGGGAAAAACGATACGGTTCGGGAGCATACACCCCCTCGCCGGTCACCGCCCGGCGCATCGTCGGGCGGAAAAGCACATCAGCCAGGTCGGCGCACCCCGTCCCGCTGAGGTGGGTATGCGAAAAGCCGTCGAGGGTCGTATCCTCGTAGTAATAGCCGGCGCAGGCATCCCAGTCGCCTGACCGTGTGTCGGGGCTGAGCTGCACCATGCCGTAGGGGGTTGTAGCCCCGGGATAGGTGTGCCCGTGGAATCCCGTTCCGACAAAAGGATCGACATACGCAAGCGGATCGGAACTCTCCGCACAGGCTACACCGGCAGCGGCCAGCAGGACAAAAGCCAAGGTTCGCTTCATTATGGACAAGATCGGTTGGTTTCAGATTTTACAAAAATAATAAAGATGCTCCGGAGAGCCGTGGCGATTTGCGTCTTTAGCTCCTCAAATCACGCAGATCACACCCCTGCATCGCAGCCCGGGACCGGACCATGCGACAAAAAGAGCGGGGAAAATTGTCCGGAACGAGCCGTTTTTACCGAAAAAAGAGTTACCTTTATCTCGACAAAGCCCCCCCGAAATGGCACGCATCCTCTTTCTGACCGACTTTTCGGAAGCCTATGCCCGCAACCTGCTGCTCGGCATCGCCCGCTACGCACACACCGTCGGGCAGGCCTGGAGCCTTTGCCGGCTGCCGCTGTCGATCCGCGACAAGTTCGGCATCGAGGCCGTCCTCGACCTCGCCCGGAAGACGCGCGCCGATGCCGTCATCGGCCAGTTTTACAACACGGACAACGTCGAGCTCTTCGCCCGCGAGGGCATCATCACCATCGCCCAGGACTTCAAGACCCGCTTCACGACCATCCCCAACATCACCGGCCCGCACACCCTGGCCGGGAAGATGGGCGCGGAGTACTTCATCAAGAAGGGATTCCGCCACTTCGCCTTCTACGGCACGCGCGACGTCGTCTGGTCCGACGAACGCCTGCAGGGTTTCCGCGATACCATCCGCCAGGCCGACGCGGACTACACCTTCTCGGCACTCTGCAAGGCCGCCGAGAACGCCCTCTGGGACTACGACTCGCACCAGCTGGTGACGTGGCTCCAGTCGCTTCCGAAACCCGTCGCCATCATGGCCTGCGACGACAACCACGCCTACCACATCACCGAAGCCTGCCAGCAGAGCGAGGGGGGGGGTGGCGGCAGCGGCGACCTCCGCATCCCGGACCGCATCGCGGTCCTCGGCGTGGACAACGACGAGACCATCTGCCGGCTCTCGACCCCCAACCTCTCGTCGCTCAACCAGAACATCGAACAGGGCGGCTACGACGTCGCCCAGCTCATCGACCGCATCCTCCACGACCCAGCCACCCCCCGCGAGGATGTTGAGGTGCTGCCGACGCACATCATCACCCGCCAGTCAACGGACATCTACGCCAACAACGACCAGCATATCGCCAAGGTCCTGAAATACATCCACGAGCATATCAGCCGGAAGCTCTCCGTCGACGAACTGGTCCGGCTGGTGCCCCTCTCGCGGCGGCTGCTTGAGACCCGGTTCAAAAAGAGCATGGGGACGTCGATCTACGACTACATCCTCCAGATCCGTATCGAGAAGGTCGCGCAGTTGCTGTGCGACGGCAAGAGCGTCTCCGAAGCGGCCATCGAGCTGGGCTTCTCCGACATCAAGAACCTCTCGCGGACCTTCAAGCAGTTGCGCGGCATCACCCCCTCGGAGTATCGCCGCGAGATCTTCAGCCCGAAACACTGACCGCCACCCCTGCCGCCGCACCCGCCGCGTCCCCGAAAGAGGCCAACAAACGCCCCCCGAAAGGCACCCACAAAAAAAGGAGCGGTGGAAAACCACCGCTCCGATCCGTTCGGGAATCCCGCCGTGCGAGGCGGCTACTCCTCGATGAAATCGATGTTGACCTCGCGCTGGAAAACCTCCTGCAGCGAGATATTGGTCTCGGTGGTAGCGATGCCCTGGATGCGCAGGATCCCGTCGAAGATCGTATGCATGAGGTGCTCGTTGTCCACACAGTAGAGCTTCACGAGGATGTTGCCCTTGCCGGTAATGTAGTGACACTCGACGATCTCGTCGACCTTCTTCAGTTCCTCGACCGTATGGGCCTGCAGCTGCGGATCCTTGAGCAGGATGCTGATATAGGCGCAGACGTCGAATCCCATCACCTTGGGGTCAACGATCAGCCGGCTGCCGCGGATTACACCCGCTTCGTCGAGCTTGCGGATCCGCTGGTGAATGGCCGCACCCGAGATACCGCACTCACGGGCGATCTCCAGAAACGGCATGCGCGCATTCTTGATGAGGTACTTCAGAATCTTGCGGTCAATCGCGTCCAACGCGGTTTTAGCCATGGCTTGAACAGATTTAACGGTTTACAAATCGGTTTTATTTGAGGACATTGAGCTCCTTGCCGATCTTCGTAAAGGCGGCGATGCAACGATCCAGCTGTTCGAAGGTGTGGCCGGCCGACACCTGTACGCGGATGCGGGCCTGCCCCTTCGGGACGACCGGATAGTAGAATCCCGTGACGAAGATCCCCTCATCCTGCAGCCGGGCGGCGAAGTCCTGCGAGAGCTTGGCGTCGTAGAGCATCACGGCGCAGATGGCCGACTGCGTGGGTTTGATGTCGAAACCGGCGGCCATCATCCCCTTGCGGAAGTGCTCGACGTTGGCCACCAGCCGGTCGTGGAGTTCGTTGCTCTCGGCGAGCATGCGGAACATCTCGATTCCGGCGCCGACGACGGCAGGGGGCAGCGAGTTGGAGAAGAGGTAGGGACGCGAACGCTGGCGCAGCATGTCGATGATCTCCTTGCGGCCGGTCGTGAAACCGCCCACGGCGCCGCCGAAGGCCTTGCCCAGTGTACCGGTGAGGATATCGACCTGTCCGCGCAGGTTGAAGAGTTCGGTGATGCCGCGGCCGGTCTTGCCCAGGACGCCGGCCGAGTGGCACTCGTCGACCATCACCAGGGCGTCGTACTTCTCGGCCAGGGCGCAGATCTTGTCGAGCGGAGCGGCGTTGCCGTCCATCGAGAAGACGCCGTCGGTGCAGATGATGCGGAAGCGCTGGGCCTGAGCCTTCTTGAGGCACTCTTCGAGTTCGGCCATGTCGGCGTTGGCGTAGCGGTAGCGCACGGCCTTGCAGAGGCGTACGCCGTCGATGATCGAGGCGTGGTTCAGCGCATCGGAGATGATGGCGTCCTCCTGCGTGAAGAGGGGCTCGAAGACACCGCCGTTGGCGTCGAAGCAGGCGGCATAGAGGATCGTATCCTCGGTGCCGAAGTAGTCCGAAATGGCCTTCTCGAGCTCCTTGTGAATGTCCTGGCAGCCGCAGATGAAGCGGACCGAGGACATGCCGTAGCCGCGGGCATCCATGGCGCGCTTGGCGGCCTCGATCAGACGGGGGTTGTCCGAAAGTCCGAGGTAGTTGTTGGCACAGAAGTTCAGGACCTTCCGACCTGCAACTTCGATCTCGGCGCGTTGGGGCGAGCAGATGACTCGTTCGTGCTTGTAGAGCCCTGCAGCCTCGATTTCGGCGAGTTCATGTTGCAGGTACTCCTTCATTTTTCCGTACATATCGTGTTAATTTTTTGATGAAAATTCGCTGTTGCGGTATCAAACTGTTACAAATATAGGAAACTTTTCCGAAAACAGGCACTCGCCGGCGCTTATTTTTCACGTCCGGGGTTACGAATCGTCAGTTCCATGCCGCAAACACATTCCGAATCTCCGGATCGGGACGGGATGGACGGACCGGTTTACAAAACAAAAATCCAGAAAATGGTTTTATAATATACGGAGATTTCCAGGGGCACGCCCTAAATTATTTTTTCCATGAAATAAGTGTTATTATCGATTCTCCCGCTGCTGTTGGCAGCCGCAGGATGCAGCAAGCATGATTCGACCGTTGCTCCGGCACCGGAACCCGAGCTGACGTTCGAACGGGGCGACCGGCTGACGGTCACGCCTCAACGAGGCCGGTCGGGCAAGCAGACCCTCCAGCTGACAGCCACGGAAAACAACGGAACGACGCCCCGCAATTCACAGACCGACTCCGTCGTCACCGGGTGTGGCGGCAGAGTTTTCGCCACAGCCCGGGAAGCGCAATTTTTCCGCGGGCGTCCCCGCATGTTCCGAAAAAATAGCTATCTTTGTTACTCAAAACAACAAACCGCATCCTATGAAAAAATCGTGTGTCTTGGTGAGCGGCGGAGCCGGTTACATCGGTTCGCACACCACCGTGGAACTTATCAACGCCGGATACGACGTGGTGATCGTCGACAACCTCTCGAACAGCGACATGAAGGCCGTCGAGGGCGTACGGCAGATCACGGGCGTCGATATTCCCTTCGTGAAGGTCGACTGCTGCGATCTGGAGGGTTTCCGCAAGGTCTTCGAGCAGTACGAGTTCGACTCGGTGATCCACTTCGCGGCCTCGAAAGCCGTCGGCGAATCGGTCCAGAAACCGCTGGAGTACTACCGCAACAACCTCACGTCGTTCATGAACGTCATCACACTGATGCGTGAGTTCGGGCGGCAGAACATCGTCTTCTCGTCGTCGTGCACCGTCTACGGCGAGCCCGAGAAGCAGCCCGTCACGGAGCAGACGCCCCGCAAGCCGGCCACCTCGCCCTACGGCAATACGAAGCAGATGTGCGAGGACATCCTGCGCGATTCGGTGACGGCCTATGCCGGACTGAAGGGCATCGCGCTGCGCTACTTCAACCCGATCGGCGCCCATCCGTCGGCCCTGATCGGCGAGCTGCCGCGCGGCGTGCCGCAGAACCTCGTGCCCTACATCACGCAGACGGCCGCCGGCATCCGCGAATGCCTCTCGGTCTTCGGCGACGACTATCCGACGCCCGACGGTTCGTGCATCCGCGACTACATCGACGTCGTTGACCTGGCCAAGGCTCACGTGGCCGCCATCCGCCGCATGATCGAGGACAAGAACAAGGAGACCTACGAGATCTTCAACATCGGCACGGGACGCGGCGTCTCGGTGCTGGAGCTGGTTCACAAGTTCGAGGAGGTCAACCACCTGAAGCTCAACTACAAGATTGCGCCGCGGCGTGAGGGCGACATCATCGCCATCTGGGCCGACCCGACGCTGGCCAATACCGAACTGGGTTGGAAGGCCGAGCGTACGCTCGACCAGACGCTCGCCTCGGCCTGGGCCTGGGAGAAGCACCTGCGCGGCATGAAATAGCGCCGGGTGGGGCACAGGGGCCGGGAGCCGGAGCCGGCGGCACTCCGGACGGAAAAGCCGGAGCCGGCGGCGCCGCAAACGGAGAAGACGGAGCCGACGTCGCCCACTCCGCAAACAGGGAGGCAAACAGGGAGACTGCAGGTGCGCCCCATGCAAGGATTCCGCAACGAGAGGGACGGAGATCGACCGGATCTCCGCCCCTTTTTTTATCCGGAAACTCGCCGTCCAACATCCTCCGCAGCAGGTTTTTGCCACAAAATTTTCTTTTTTGAAAGGATTTGCCTAAATTTGCACCCCCAAACAGGCGGAACTGGGATGCGGCCCGCAGAGACCGTGTTGAGAACCGCCGCAGGTAACACTTAAAAACACAAACAAGATGAAAACCATTTCGGTAAAGGCCGTAAAACGTGCCGACTTCGGCAAGAAGGCCGCCAAGAGCGTACGCCGCGAGGGTCTGATACCCTGCGTACTGTGCGGCAACGGTGAGACGGAGATGTTCTCCGTGGATCCCCGCGAGATCAAGCCCCTGATCTACACCCCGAACTCCTACATCGTCGAGTTCGATTTCGAGGGCAAGAAGGAGCTCGCCGTACTGCGTGAGGCCCAGTTCCACCCCGTCCGCGAGGAGATCCTCCACATGGATTTCTACCGCATCGCCGAGGGCAAACCCGTATCGATCGCCATTCCGGTGCGCCTGACCGGCAACGCCGAAGGTGTGAAGATCGGCGGCAAGCTCGTCCTGTCGGCCCGCAAGCTGACCGTAAGCGCCCTGGTTGAGAATCTGCCCGACGAGATCGTCGTGGACGTGACGAACCTCGGTGTAGGCAAGACGATCTTCGTCGGCGACCTGAAGTTCGAGAACCTGAAGTTCGTGACGCCCGCAACGACGGCCGTCTGCGCAGTCCGCGTAACGCGTGCTTCGCGTGGCGCCGATGCAGCCGCAGTCAAATAGTCGCTGACCCGTCATGAAATACCTCATTGTTGGGCTCGGGAATATCGGCGCCGAGTACGCCAATACCCGTCACAACATCGGTTTCAAAGTGTTGGACGCCCTTGCAGAGGCGTCCAACGCTGTTTTTACCACAGCCCGCTACGGCGATGTGGCCGAGGTCCGCTACAAGGGGCGCATGCTGCTGTTGCTGAAGCCCTCGACCTACATGAATCTCTCGGGAAAGGCCGTGCGCTACTGGCTGGATGCCGAGAAGATCGACCGCGAAAATCTGCTGGTCATCTCGGACGATATCGCCCTGCCGTTCGGCACGCTGCGGCTCCGTCCGAAAGGGAGTGCCGGCGGCCACAACGGGCTGAAAAACATTGCCGAACTGCTCGGCACCGAGGAGTATGCCCGGATGCGCTTCGGCATCGGGGGCGATTTCCCGAAGGGGCACCAGGTGGACTACGTCCTGGGCGAGTGGACCGAAGAGGAACGGACGGCCATGCCCGAACGGCTGAAGGTCTTCGTCGACGCCATCCGCTCGTTTGCCACGCAGGGATGCGCCATGACGATGAACTTCTTCAACAAGAAATAAGAGAGGACGGCTGCTGCGACCGCCCTGCGGATTCCGATCCGACCCCCAAAAGAGCCCGACAGGATTTTCTTCATTGCGAGTAATTTCAAGCGAGAAAAGAGTTGCGTCACCCTGCCGCGGCTCTCTTTTTTTGCCCGGAGGGAAGATCCCGGCTGCGCAGCTACCCGACAAAAAGGACGGCACGGCAACACAACAACGCAGCGCCCTGACGGCTCAATACCCCGGCAACCCGGCGCCCCGGCGACAAGAGCCGCACGACGGCATGGCGCCCCGGCCAGCAAGTTCCCCGACGGCTCAACGCCCCGGCGCCAGCCCCCCCC
>NZ_NFLR01000017.1:0-62297 GCF_002161005.1 Alistipes sp. An116 | reverse complement strand
ACTCCCAAGTAGTACAAACTAGGTCCGACTTGAGCCAACTTTATACAAGTTGGACCTAGTCGGACCTAATAGTAATATTCTCTGTCAAATCAATACGGTATTCACCGGTTGCTTACGTTTCAGTGTCGAATAAATTTTGTAACTTGCATGGGCAAAATCCACTGGCAACGCTACCCATGAAAACCTATACCCCGACTCCGCTCGACACGCGGGAGATTCAACTCCCCGAGTCACTCGATGAACTGACCGAGCAATTGGCCCGCAACGTGCACGAAGTCTGGGCGCAGGGCCGTATTGCGGAGGGTTGGCGATACGGCGAACGACGTGACGATCAACTCAAAACCCATCCCTGCCTGGTCCCCTACGAGCAGTTGCCGGAGTCCGAACGCGAATACGACCGTCAGACGGCCCTGCAGACCCTTAAACTGATTCTCCGCCTCGGCTTCCGGATTCAACGCTAACTGTCCCCGGCCGGGATTCAAACAACCTCCTCATGAACTCTCTCAGACGTCTCTTTACGTTGTGTTTCGACCGGGCCTTCTCGGGGCGCGGACGGACGCAGTTTGCCTGGCTGGTCGGCATTCTGCTGCTCTTTTTCGGGGGGATCTATCTGGTCAGCTGGTTTTTTGCCTTCCCGGAACCGTCGGGCGCCTCCGCTTCCGGGCCGCTGCGTACGGATGGGGAAGAGGCGCCGATGGGCCGCCTGCTGCAGTTGATCTGCCTGTTTATCGACCCGGGCAGCGTGGCCAACGTTCAGCCCGAATTGCGCTGGTTTGCGTTGGGGGTTGCCATTCTGGGGCTGCTGCTCTTCAGCGGCCTGCTGATCTCGGTGGTGTCGAACATGTTGGAGCGACGGGTCGAACGCTATCGCGAGGGCGAGATTGCCTATCCGCTCGAAAACCATGTCGTGGTGATCGGTTTTGAGGAGATGGTGCCGATGCTGGTGCATCAGATCTGCTCGGATCCTCGCTACGGGGATTGCTATATCCTGATCCAGAGCGTGCGGCCCGCCGCCGAGGTGCGCAACCGGATCCATACGGTGCTCGATGCCCGGCAGGAGCGGCGTATTCTGGTGCTGCACGCCCAGCGCAACTCGACCGAGGAGCTGGAGAAACTCTGCACGACCCGGGCCCGCGAGCTCTTTCTGATCGGTGAGGCGGATGAATACGACCACGATTCGCTCAATATCGATTCGCTGCAGAAGATCGTGGCGATCCACCGCCGGACGCCGGACTGCCCGCGTATTCCGGTCTCGGTGCTGTTCGAGTACCAGACCACCTACGCGGCGTTCCAGATCTCGGATCTGGCCGAAGAGTGGCGCCAGCAGATCGACTTCCACCCCTTCAACTTCTACGAGGAGTGGGCCAAGAAACTGCTGGTCCGGCGGAGCTATGGCGAGGGGGATGCCCGGGTCGAATATCCGGCCCTGGACCGTGAGCCGATCACGCGGGAGAGCGACCGGACGGTTCACTTCGTGATCATCGGCATGAGCCGGATGGGGGTAGCTTTGGGTGTGGAGGCGGCGCAGCTGCTCCACTTCCCGAACTTCTGCCGCGACCCGCGGCTGAAGAGCCGGATCACCTTCATCGACGCCGCGGCCGACGAGGAGATGAACTTCTTCCGCGGACGCTACCGCCACTATTTCGATCTGGCGCCGAGCCGCTACCGCGATATGGAGCATCCGGCCGAGAGCCGTGTTCTGCCGCCGAACCGTGCCTACGGGACAGGGGTGGATTTCCTCGACGTGGAGTTCGAATTTATCAAGGGACGCGCCGAGACGCCGGCCGTGCAGCGACTGCTGGCGGAGTGGGCCGTGGATCCTGGACAACAACTGTCGATTGCCGTTTGTTTGAACTTCCCGCCCCGGAGTATGGCGCTGGGACTCTACCTGCCCGACGAGATTTATGCGCGGGATATTCCGGTTTTCGTGCGGCAGGAGACCTCGAGCGCGCTGCTCGATCTGCTCAACAACCGCCTCAAGAGGGAGCCACTGAACCGCTATTCGCACGTCTTTCCGTTCGGCATGCTGGCCCATCCGTTCGATCTGGACCGGCGCAACACCCGTCGTGCGCAGTTGGTCAACTATATCTATGATTTCCGCTGCCGACACCATGCCGGCCCCTCGGAATACCCTTCGGAGGCCGTGTTGCAGAAGGCCTGGGATCAGCTGTCGGTGGCTCGTCAATGGTCGAACTTCTATTGTGCCGATTCGGCCGACCTCAAGTTGCGGTCGCTGTGCCTGACAGCCGGGCCCGAGGTGCGGCTGACGGAGGAGCAGATCGAACTGTTGGCCGAGGTGGAGCACAACCGCTGGAACATGGAGAAACTCCTGCTGGGATACCGCAGGCCGACGCGCAAAGAGGAGATCCTCTGCCGGGACAAGACGGTTTGCGCTGCGTACAAGAACCGGCTTTTCGTCCATCCCGACATCCGCCCCTACGGCGAACTGGACGACGAGATCCGGGATCAGGATCGCTATCTGGCGAAGTATCTGCTGTTTATCATGGAGGCGTAAGATGGGTGGATGGATCAAAATACTGATTGCTGCGGGAGTTGCGACAGGAGGCTGCTCTCTTGTCCCGGCGGCGGCCCAGATCGTGCAGCGGGGCGTCGTGCTGGAGATGAGCAGCGGGCGGCGGCCCGTTTCGGGCGTCGAGGTGAGGGCGGTCGGCGCCGCCCCCTCCGACAGCGATATGAAGGGTGTGTTCGAACTGAATTTTCTCGCCTCTCTGCCTGGTGATCCGCTCTTTCTGGATCGGATCTATAAACAGGGGTTCGAACTGGTGAACCGGGAAAAGGTGGAGCAGTGGAATTTGTCCGCCGATGCGGTCCTGGAAGTGGTCTTGGGGCGTACGGAGGTCATTGATTCCCTCCGAAAACGCTATTATCGGATTGGTATGTCTGCCGTGGAGCAGGCCTATCGGCGGTCGGTGGTTGAGTTGGAGGCCCGCCGCCGGATCCAGCGGATTGCCGAAGCGCAGTATGCCCGGGAACTCGACTCGCTCACCCGTGTTCATGCCCGATTGAGGCAGCAGGTGGACGGCTATGCCGCGCTGTTCGCGCGTATCAATCGGGACGAACTGGATGCCGGAGAGAGACAGGCGCTGGCGTTGCTCGACCGCGGAGACGTGGAGGGTGCGATCGGGCTCTACGAGCAGATGCGCACCGATTCGGTGCTGGCCCGGCGGGTTGTGGGCCGCAATGTGGCCGATGAGGATCTGCGGCTTCTGGTCCCCTCGCTGATGAACAGTTTCCGGATCATGCGGCGGCTCGGTGATGTCGAAGGATGTGATTCCGTGGGGCGTCTGATCGGTGCTGCGGCTGCGGAGGTCGCTCTGAAACTGGAAGTTGTCGAGTGGAGATTTGCGGTCGGGGAGCGGAGCGCTGCCCTGGATGAGTATCGCGTGTTGGTGCGGGAGGCGCAGACGGTGGCCGAAATCGAATGCATTGAGGCCAGTCTGCACCGTTCGCTGGAAGGAGCGACGTTGTCGAAGAGCCTCGGGCGGAAAGTCGATCTGCTGCAGGACCGCATAAATGCCCGGATGAACTGGGCGAAAATAAAGGAAAACAGTTGG
Source organism: Alistipes sp. An116 (assembly GCF_002161005.1). Lineage (NCBI taxonomy): Bacteria > Pseudomonadati > Bacteroidota > Bacteroidia > Bacteroidales > Rikenellaceae > Alistipes > Alistipes sp. An116. The sequence continues at coordinate 58,722 of NZ_NFLR01000017.1, read as the reverse complement.
ACCCATGATTAAGAAAGGAGACTATAACGAAATTCGGGTTTTCATCGCCTCGTCGGCGGAGCTGGATCAGGACAAGGAGATGTTCGATCTGTACTTCTCCGACAAGAACAAACTGTATCGTGAGGAGCGGATCGTATTCGACCACCGGACCTGGAAGGATTTCAGCAGTTCGCTGAATGAGGGACGGTTGCAGGATCGTTACAATGATTTCATCCGCGAGTGCGATCTGGTGATCTTTCTCTTCCATACGCGGCTGGGGCGCTACACGCGCGAGGAGCTGGAGGTTGCCTCGGCGGCTTTCCGTCAGAACGGGCGGCGCCCCCGGATCTTTGTCTATTTCAAGGAGGAGGGAATTGAGGATGACGCCCTGCGGGACTTCAAAGAGTACTGCGAAAAGCGGCTGGGCCACTTTTGTGACGTATATGCCACCTATGACGACTGGCATGTGAAGTTTGACCGGCAGCTGAAGATGCTCGAGGAGGAGGGCTTCATCCGGGCTCCCCGCAAGCGGGAGAGGATGGCCGAACGGCTGAAATTCGCCTTCTCCCATGTACTGGCTCCGGCCGTTGTTGCCTTTCTGGTCATCATGGTCGTGCTCTGCTTCGTTCCCGTCACCGTGACGATCTGCCTGGATGACCGAACGCCGTCGCAGCTGCCGTTTCAGGGAGCCGACATCACGCTGATCTACGCGGATAAAAGCGAGACGAAACATTTGGAGCGGTTGACGGACGAGGTCATCTTCAAGGAGATCCATGCGCGGCATGTCGGTCGGCCGGTGCAGATTGCGGTCTCCTCCCGGGGTTACGAACCGGTCGACACGCTGCTCGATCTGGAGAAGCGACTGGTGATCCCCATCCGTCGCGACGCAAGCCTTTCGCTGCTCTATGGAACGGTCAAGGACGAGAACAACCGTCCGTTGGCGGGGGTCACCCTGCAGGTATTCGACTTGCGGACGGTTTCGGACGAAACGGGAAACTTCCGCCTGCGGATCCCCTCCGACCGGCAGCGTCCCCAGCAACGCGTACAGGCCTTCAAGGAGGGGTACGAGTTATGGGACTTTACCGGCCCCGTATCCGACAAGGTCCCCTGGAAGATTATTTTGCACCGCCGCTGATTATTGGTTGTAATAGCCGTTCCGGTGGTACTCCTCGATGCTGAACCGCAGGAGCGTGTCGTTGGGCAGGCTCCCCGGCCGGTAATTCAGCCCCTCGGCCTGCATCTCCCGGCCTCCCGGCAGCGAGAGCTTGTTCAGCAGCTCTCCCTTGGCCAGTTTGATCAGGATGGGATAGGTGGCGAAGAGGGGGGTGAGGCGCTTCATTTCCTCGGCGACGACCAGCGCCTCCGTGGCATATCCGAGCGCCTGCTCGTTGTCGCCGGTCCGGTAGTAGCAGATGCTGGTATTCAGGGTCATGAGCATGTAGTTGGTGCCCATGGACACCTTGTTGAGCGGGTAGAGCGCCTTCATCAGTTCGTAGGCCTTCTTCTGTTCGCGGAGGGCCTGCGGATATTTTTTCAGCTTGCCGTATCCCAAAGCGAGGTTGTTGTAGGTCGTGCTCAGGCTGGATTTCAGTTCCGAGTTGTCGGGGTACCGTTTCAGCTCGGCCTCGCGGGCCTCCTTCACGTGCTCCAGATATTTCAACCCCAGATCGTAGAGGCCGCCGGTGATCAGCGCGGTGCCGATGCTGTTCTCTACGGCCAGCGATTCGTACCCCCAGAGCGCCTGCATGGCATAGAGCGTTTCCAGATCGAGTGCGGCCTGGGCCGCCTCCTGCGTTTTGGACAACGTCAGCAGATCGTCGATGTATTTGGCACGCACCAGAAGAATGGTCTCGGCATTCCCCGAGGCGTTGATCCGATTCAGCTCTTCGGCATAATCGTTGGCCTTCAGGATGTGCGGCCGGGCCTCGGCGAGATTCCCTTTCTGCGCGTAGAAGGTGGCGTAGATGGTCTCCAGATCGACCAGCGCCTGGATTCGCGGTTCGGTCGACAACCCGGCAAACTCCTGCTCGATTCGATCCCGGAAACGGGCCGCCTCTTCCAGGAAGGCGTCGTTGTCGGCCGTGATGCACAGGGTGAGATAGATCTTGTACCGCCCCAGATATTCGGCAGCCGTGGCGTGGGGATTTTTCCGGAACCTCTCCTCCGCATTCACCCACGCCTGCTTGGCGACGGCATAGGCCTTTTGCTGGTCTCCGGCCTTCATGGCCAGCTTCAGCATCATGTCCAGATGCTCCTGATTCAACGCCAGCGCCGTCTGCTCGTCATCCGGCATGTGTTGCGCGATAAAGTCCCGAACCTCCGCAAAGATCTGTTCCGCCTTTTGGACCTCCTCCCTGTCCGCATACAGATCCATCAGGGCCGTGTAGGTGTTGACCAGCGCGCCTTTCTGAACTCGGACGAAGACCGGATTGTCGGATTGCGCAATCTCATCCTGCAGCTCGCGGATCTCATCCAGATAGATCTCCTCGGCATCGTCCCACTGGTGCATGGCCTCGTATGTTTGCGCCAGATTGAACGAGGTCAGGTGGTCGATGGCCAGATAATCGCCCGACGGCATCGCACGGTGGGCCTGCTGCAGGATCTGCAGCGCCTGAATGCCGTACTCCAGCGCCTGGGTGTAGTCGTGCCGGAGGTTGCGCGTCACCGTCATCCGGAGGGAGAGAACCAGCAGCAGCGACTTCTCGTCGTATGCCAGCTGCTGACAGCGGTCGATCCACTCGTCCAGATCCTCCTCGAAACGGTTGATCTTGCGCAGGGTGTAGTTCAGCACATAGGGGAATCGGTCGGGCAGGATTCGGGCGATCCATTGGTAGACGTCGTACGATTTCCGTTCATTCTCCGCTCCGCCGGTCAGGGTGCACAGATCGGCGTAGCGGTACATCCGTTCGACGAGAGCCGTTATGTCCTCGTCGGCCTCGGCGCGCTGCTGTAGTTTTTGGCCGGCCTGTTCAATCAGTCCGGAGTTGCGGTACAGTTCGATGGCCTCATCCAGACGGCCGCTGTCGACCAGTTCCAGCACCTGCCTCTCCATCTCGTCGATGTCGTCGGGATTGATGCGGGCAAACTTTCCGGCATATTCATCCAGCGTTTTCAGATAGGCCCGGTTCTCCTCGGCCAGTTTTCGCAACCGTTGCGCCCGTTCCTCCTGGCTCATCTCCCGGTGGGTATAGAGCCGGTTGATGCTGTCGATGGTCTGGTTGCGGAGCCTGGTGAAATGCTCGACGGCAATGGCGTAGTAGCGGTTTTTCTGCTCCTCGATGGTTCCCTCGGGGGCCATGACGATCTCCATCGGGCGCTTCTCCGTCAGAATCCAACCGTTGAGGAGCTCTTCGTTCACGAGCTCGTACCCCTTTTTGTATACGAACGGGGAGCTGATCGCCGTGCCCGGTTGGGCGTGGATGAAATCCAGACAGAAATGGCCCTCTCCGTCGGAGTCCGTCGCGGGGGCGCCCGCCACCAGCAGCTGCACGCCGGCCAACGGCGTCTTGTGGGAGTTGTAGATGCGGACATTGCCCTTTTGGACCACCTGCGCCCGGATTGTTCCGGTGAAAAGCAGACACGAGAGGCCGAGGATGACGAGATGCTTCATGGAGGGAATCGTTTGGGTTGTTCTACAAAGATAACGATTCCTTCTCAGAACCGTTGATTTTGAGGCGTCGGGTTGAGTCCGGTTCAAAATATTTTTCTACATTTGTAGACGGTTCCGTGCCGATCCGCGGAGCCGGACATTTTATACGAACGTTTCGTTACGTTTTCTTTCACGCTCAAACTTCGCAAACTTGACACATTGAAAGAAATGTAGCTGGACGCCTCGTGGACGCATGTATTGTGCCCGCAAGCCTTTGGCTTGTTATGTGCATGATACACGTTTCGCGTGGGCTGTCTGTGTTACTTGTTTCAATGTGGGGCAGCGAAGGCCTGAGCGTGAGGTAAGTCAATGCGGCAACCCACGTTTTTTTATGGCTTTCGATTGCGATTACACCGGAAACCCTACCTTGCTCGACCGCCGGAAGGTCGCCTTCTTCGCCTCGCGTGTCGTCTCACCGGCCGTCGAGGAGCAGGCCTTGCGCTGGGCCGAGGCGTGTTGCGCTACCGACCGCATTGTAATCAGTGGGTTCCAGTCGCCGCTCGAAAAATCCGTTTTTGAACTTCTGCTGCAAGCCCGTCACCCGGTGATCTGGGCCCTGGGGCGCGCCCTCTACCGCCGCTATCCGCCCGTCGTCGAAGAGGCGCTGGTCGAGCAGCGCATCCTGATCTTTGTCGTCCGCAACGCCCGCCGAACCGGTTGGCAGACGGCGCAAACCCGCAACTACATCATCGCTTCGATGGCCGAGGAGAGCGTCTACGCCCTCCGCACGGACGGCCGTCCCAGCTCGCTCGATGTCCTCTGCGGGCTGGAACTGGGACGCAAACCGGTACGTTGTTTCCCGCAATAAACCGTCGCTTGAGCCGGACTTTCCACGAGAAAAAACGGGACTAAGCCCGGTTCTGAATGACCGAGATTTTGCATCCTCAACCACCGAAAATCGGTTGAAAACTCCTCCGAAGTCGTCGCTTTTTACAGGGTGCCCCATGTGCCAACACCGAATTTCCGACAGCCGGTGGATTTTCGCCGGTTTCATTCGAAATTATCTCTGCGAAGACCATTTGTTGCCACACAAAACCGGGACAATTCATATAAGATTTGTCCCGGTAAACTTGTAACTTGATTACACTCCGGGCCTGCATCTCTGCAGTAGTTGTTTTCCCGCACCATTTAGGACCTTTTATCTGGATTGCCCCAAATGCCTCTAAACGCAGTTTCAGCTGCTCATCCGCTATTCTCTTCCGGTATTTCATAATCAGTTTCTCTTTTTTACAGTGTAACGACAAATTAATTTCGCTTTTTTGAGCCTATTTAATTCCTGTTTTTGAAGAATTGCACTCCGGGCGAATTGCGCTTCTTCCGTGTGTCGGAGCCTATGATGGCGGAAGGTTACAAAACTGAATACGGGATATGGATTGCGATGGATAAATATCTGTATTTAAATGAGATATCAGATATTTACGGGTTGTGATAATTGGAAACTTGCATAAAATTCGCAGTTGCAGAAATTTTGAATGCTGAAAAAAATATTATCTTTGCAGCCGATTGGTTCCGGATATGGCTCTTTCCGAGTCATGGGATTAAAAGGGAACCGGGTGGGAATCCCGGACAGACCCGCTGCTGTGAAGCTCCTTCAATCATCCGAAAAATCTGTACCACTGGTTTTTTACCGGGAAGGTTTCGGATGAGGAGTCAGTCAGAAGACCTGCCAATGTTTTATGGATTTAACCGTACTCGTGGATCGGTCGGTTGGATATGTTATATAAATGTTTGGCAGGTATTTTAGATTCTTGTTATCCTTCCTGATTTTTGCAGGGGGAGGTATTCCGGGCGGCGCACATGCGCAAGGGCGTTTGGATAGCCTTCAACATGTACAGGAAGTCGTTGTGACGGGCCATGTTGTCCGCAGGGAAGTGATTCCCGTGCAGGAGCTCTCGGGCGAACGCCTCCAGCGGCTCAATTCGCACAACGTAGCCGACGCGCTGCGTTACTTCTCGGGCATCCAGATCAAGGACTACGGAGGCGTCGGCGGTTTGAAAACGGTGAACATCCGCAGCATGGGCACCAACCACGTCGGGGTCTTCTACGACGGTATCGAACTGGGCAACGCTCAGAACGGCACGGTCGATTTGGGGCGCTTCTCGCTCGACAACATGGAGTCGGTGACGCTCTACAATGGGCAGAAAAGCGCCGTGTTCCAGCCCGCCAAGGACTTCGGCTCCTCGGGTTCCATCTACCTGCAATCGCGCACGCCGCGGTTCGAAGCGGGCAAAAGCCACCGTCTGAAAGCTTCGTTCAAGACCGGTTCGTTCGGCGTCGTCAATCCGGCGCTGCTCTGGGAGCAGAAACTCGGCGGGCAGGTGAACGGCTCGCTCAGTGCGGAATACCTCCGTTCGTCGGGCCGTTACAGGTTCACCTACCGTATGCAGGAGGGTTACGACACGACCGCCGTGCGGCGCAACGGCGACGTGAACGCCGTTCGGGCGGAGGGTGGTCTCTACGGCCGGATGAACCGCGGCTACTGGCGGGCGAAAGTCTATTTCTACAACTCGGAACGCGGATACCCCGGTGCTGTCGTCCGCAACAAGTTTTCGCACGAAGACCGCCAGTGGGACACCAATTTCTTCGTGCAAGGAGCCTTCAAAAAGGATTTCACCTCATGGTACAGCCTGATGGCCAATGCCAAGTATGCTTACGACTACCTGCACTATCTGGCCGACCCGAACAAGGACGAGTCGCTGATGTACACGAATAACCGCTACTACCAGCAGGAGGCGTACCTCTCCGCCGCCAACCGCTTCACGATCTTCCCGTGGTGGGAGGCGAACCTCTCGGTCGACTATCAGTTCAACCTGCTGGACGCCGACCTGCGCGACTTCGTCTATCCCCGCCGCCATACGATGCTGGCGGCCGCGGCCACGGCGTTCCGCTTCGACCGCGTGGAGGTGCAGGCGAGCCTGCTCGGCACGCTGGTTCGCGACCGCACCCGAGGCGAGACGGCTCCCGACAAACGGAAACTCACTCCGGCGGTCTTCATCTCGTGGCGGCCGTTCGGAGGGGCGGACCTGAACCTGCGCGCCTTCTATAAGCGCATATTCCGTATGCCGACGCTCAACGACCTTTACTACACGTTCGTGGGCAATGCGAACCTCGACCCCGAATTCACCACCCAGTACAATGCGGGCTTCACCTACCGGAAGGAGTTCTCCCGCACGTGGCTGCGTGCGCTGGAAATGCAGGCCGACGTCTACTACAACGAGGTGGAGAACAAGATCGTGGCCACGCCTACGTCGAACTTCTTCCGCTGGACGATGGTCAATCTGGGCAAGGTGGAGATCCGGGGCGTCGATGTTGCCGTGCAGACGGAGTGGACCGCGGGGCGCGCCCTCTCGATGGTCGGCCGGCTGAACTACACCTACCAGCAAGCGCAGGACTTTACCGATTCAGGAAGCGAATTCTACGGCGGGCAGATTCCCTACATCCCGTGGCACAGCGGTTCGGCGGTGCTGAATGCCGCATGGCGCACGTGGGAGGCGAGTTACAGCTTTATCTACACGGGCGAACGCTATTCGTCGCAGGCCAATATCCCCTGCAACTATCAGCTGCCGTGGTACACGAGCGACCTCTCGGTGGCGAAAAACTGGCGGCTGTGGGGCGGCGACCTGAAAACGACGCTCGAAGTGAACAATCTGTTCGACCAGCAATACGAAGTGGTGGTCTGCTACCCGATGCCGGGCATCAACTTCAGGCTGATCGTGCAATATACCTTTTAAGTCATTATGAATCTGCGGAAACGATATCGCGTTATAACTGTCGCACTCTTCGTCCTGCTGCTCGCCGGATGCCGGAAGGAGCTGCCGATGATCCGCTCCGAGGCGGAATTCGTCGCGCTGCCGACGAATCCGGAGCGCATCGAGGGATTCTTCCTCGTCAACGAGGGCAACATGGGCAGCAACAAGTGCACCGTTGACCACTTCGACTTCCGCACGGGCGGCTATCTGCGCAACATCTATCCGGAGCGCAACCCCGACGTGGTGAAGGAGCTGGGCGATGTGGGCAACGACATCGCCATCCACGACGGCCGCCTGTACGTCGTGGTGAACTGCTCGAACATGGTCGAGGTGATGGACGTCTACACGGCCCGACACATCGGCAGTGTGGACATCCCCAACTGCCGCTACATCGTCTTCGACGGAGACAGGGCCTACGTCAGTTCCTATGCCGGACCGGTGCAGATCGACCCCAACGCCCGTCCGGGCAAGGTCGTGGAGATCGATACACGGACGCTGCGCATCACCCGCGAGACGGTCGTGGGATACCAACCCGAAGAGATGGTCGTCGTGAACGGGCGGCTCTACGTGGCCAATTCGGGCGGCTACCGGTTCCCGAACTACGACCGCAGGGTGTCGGTCGTCGACCTCGGCACGTTCGAGGTCGTGAATACGATCGACGTGGCCATCAACCTGCACCGTATGGAAAAAGACCGTTACGGCCGTATCTACGTCAGCTCGCGCGGCGACTACTACGGCACGGGATCGGACATCTTCGTGATCGATGCGGCGACGGAGCAGGTCGTCGGCAACCTGGGAATCCCGGCCAGCGAGATGTGCATGGACGACGACCTGCTCTACACGATCAGCACCGAGTGGAACTACACGACGGGAAAGAACGAGGTCTCGTATGCCGTATACGACACCGCCGCGGACGAGCGTCTGCCGGGCAACTTCATCACCGACGGCTCCGAAAAGAAGATCGCCCTGCCCTACGGACTGGCTGTGAACCCCGAAACGAAGGAGATCTTCGTGTGCGATGCGACCGACTACGTGACGCCGGGTTACCTCTACTGTTTCTCTCCCGAAGGAAAACTGCAATGGAAAGTCCGTACGGGCGACATCCCGGCGCATATCGTTTTTTCGGAATACGAATTTTATTGATACCTGAATTTTATGGAGACAATGGAAAAAATGTTGTTGAAACGCATGTATCCGGCACTGCTCGGCTCGGCGTTGCTCTTCGGCGTAACGGCCTGTAACGACGATGAGGGTTCCGATACGCCCTCTTCAGACGGGTTTTCGCCGTATGTGACGAAAGTCCTCGACTATCGTCCTGCCGTGGGGCAATTCACCAATACGATGCCCGAGTACGAGGAGGGCGACACGCAGGAGGATATGAACCGGAAAGTACTCGAAGCCATCAGGGACAACCGTCGGACGATGATCTCTCTGGGTGGTTACGGCGGCTATGTCGTCGTGGGATTCGACCACACGATCGAAAACAAACCGGGGCTGTGCGACTTCCGTGTGCTGGGGAACGCATTCAATGCCGGCGGGCAGACGGAGTACGGCAGCAGTGAGCCGGGGATCATCCAGGTGGCCTACGACGCCAACGGCAACGGTCGCCCCGATGACGACGAATGGTATGAAATCGCCGGCAGCGCCCATTTGGGCGGCAGGGAAGCGTGGTTCGACGAACTGCAAGCTGCGGGCAACGACATCCGGACCGTTACGGACTACCGGATCACCTATTACCGTCCGGAGACGGAAACTCCCGCCGATGCGGAGAAGTATATCCGTTGGACGGACAGCGAAAACGGCAGCGGCTATATTGCGAAAAACGGATACCATGCACAGCCGTACTTTCCGCAATGGGTCGAGGGGAATGAACTGACGTTCGAGGGAACCCGGCTGCCTCAGAACGGACTCGACCTCTCCGGCGAAGGAAATAACTTCGCGCTCTACAAATTCGCTTACGGTTATGCCGACAACGAAACGAACACGGCCGATGCGTCGGCCATCGACATCGGATGGGCCGTGGATGCCGAAGGCAATCCGGTCGACCTTCCGGGTGCGGATTTCATCCGTATTTACACGGGCGTCAATCAGCAGAACGGCTGGCTCGGAGAAAACTCTACGGAGGTCATGGGGGTTGAGGATCTGCACCTGTTGGAGATACGCATCGAAAGTTCCGCTTTGAAAAAATGATATTTAATTTAAATTGGAAAAGAAATGAAACGGAAATTGTTACTTTGGGGATTGCTGCTGACCTCCGTGCTGTGTACCACGAGTTGCAGCGATGACAAGGAGGAGGTGATTCCGTCCCCTGAATTCGAACTGACGCCCCGGACCGATGCCGATACGCCGCTATTCGTCGTCCCCGGGCAGTCGTTGGAGTTGACCTACTCGGCGACCAACGTTTCGGCGGTTTCGGCGGGGACGCTTCCCGAGGGATGGACGGTTACGATCGACGAAAGCGATCGAAGCATCGACATTACGGCAACGGAAGATGCCCAGACAAAAGCGACGCTGACCCTTACGGCAACCGGAGGCGGGACGGAAACGGCCTCGGCGACGGTCGACCTCTATTGTCTCAATGCCTTCGACGATCCCAACGGCGCCTTCGTGCTCAACGAAGGCAATATGACGACCGAAAACGGCTCGCTGATCTGGATCTCGCCCGAGGGTTACGTTTTCGACGACGCTTACAAGACGGTGAACGGCTCCGAGTTGGGCAATGTCGCGCAGGACATGGCCTTCCACGACGGCAAAATCTATGTCATTTCCCAGAACGGCGATGAGAATGCGGTCGGCACGAAATTCGAAAACGACGGGATGCTGGTCGTCATGGATGCCAAGACGCTGAAAAAGGTCGCCTCGTTCGGCAGGAAGCAGCTTTCGACGCTGGACTGGCCCACGCATATCGCCGTGCTCGACGAGCAGCATATCTACCTTCGCGACAAGGTCGGTATTTACCGACTCGATATTTCCGACCAGGAAAATCCGACGCTGACGAAGATCGAAGGCTCGGATGGTGCCCCACAAACTCCGTTTGCCGTATTGAACGGCAAAATCTACTCGTATGAGGCCGTTATGTTAGGGACGTATCTGTGGGAAATCGGCCCGGAAAAGGACGGGATCACCAAAATCGAATTGCCCTTTGTCACGAAGTACGACCTGAGCAATGTCTACGGTATCCGGAGTTCCGACGACGGTAAACTCTGGCTCTTTTCGTTCGGAGCGGGAAACCTGGCTATCGGGAAAGTCGATCCTGCCGATCCCAATGGAATTGAACAGCGTCGTGTCGGAAAAACGAGACTCACGAATATCGGGGCATCGGGCGTAGCATTCGCCACTCACGGAGACGATTTCTACTATGCCGAGGGTACGACGATCTACCATCTGGATTTCTCCGTGATTCAGGAAGACCCCGACGATCAGGGAGGTACGGTAACGGTCGAAAAGCCGGGTGCGGCGTGGTTTGCGGACATCACGGGATTTGGCGACGACGATGCCAAAGAGCTTTACAACGGTCTGGCTGTACATCCTGTGACAGGCAACCTCTATGTCAATACCATCAAAGGCGTGGGCCCGTTTTACACGACGAACCACATCTGGGTAGTCGATCCCTCCTCGGGCGAACCGGTGCAGGCATATGAAGATTATACGAACTTCCCGGCCGGAACATTCTTTCCGGCCGACAAATAAATCCGTAAAATATTTTAGATGATAAAACGCATATTTTATGATCTGTTGCCCGCAATATCCTGCATGATGCTGTGGGCAGCCTGTTCGGAAGATTCGGGAAAGGATGGCCCGGAAGGTTCCGGCGGAAATGGCGGAGGTAATGAACCGGGGAAAACACTCGGCGGATATGCCGATCCCGACGGCGTACTGATTTTGAATGGAGGTTCACGTCCTAACGAGAACGGATCGCTGACTTATATCGCTCCCGACGGAACGGTTGAGGAGGATGTTTACAAACGCGTGAACGGAACGGAACTCGGCAACGATGCCGCAGATCTTTATATGTGCGATGGCAAACTGTACATTCTTTGTGATGATCAGCTTCATCCTGATGACCTGCCTGCCGGAGACGGCGCACTGATCATTGCCGATGCCGTAACCTTGAAGAAAGAAAAAGTCTTCACACGCGACCAGCTTCAATTTCCTCGACCTCCCGAGACAAATGGAGAATCTGAATATATGCAGGTAATGTCGCTGAAAAATATTGTAGTGATGGATGAGGAAAACATCTATTTTTCAGATGAGCAAGGGCTGTTTCGCTTCAATAGTAAAACCGGGGAGAACGTCATTGTCAAGGGATCGTATGCTCTTGCCAATCAGGGAAGTCCGGTACACAACCTCGAAGCGATTGTTTCGACACGCGGTATGGCGGTTATCGGAGATAGGCTTTATTCGTGTGCGAGCGGTTTTTGGACATCGACGAAGCTTCTGGAGTTTGTCAAGGGAAAAGATGAGGTAAACCGTGAGCTGGAATTGCCGAAAGGCGATTTCATCAGTGGAATCTGCAAAAACGGGGATCATGAATTGATCGTAGGGACCTGCGGACGCTTGGGTGAGGGTTCAAATTTTCTGCACTTTATTGATCTCGACACTTGGACGATCACTCAGACGAAAGCTATCGGTTCCGAAATCTCAGCCGAGTTCAGGAACTCTCCGGGCATTACGTTATGCGGAGATCATATCTACCATGCTGCTGGTTCGACGACCGTCGGCCGCACCTCGATCAAAACATGGAAATCGGAGGCGGCATACATCGACACGACGGCCGACGAACCCACGGCACGGTATCTCAACTGCAATGTGGCGGCCGATCCGGAAAAACAGTATCTCTACGTTGCTGTATCGCAGGAGTATGCTGAGAATGTGGTCTCTCCGGGAAATATCCTGGTGTACGACATCAGCGGTGATGAGCCGAAACTCGTACAAAATATTGCCGGCAAGACGAGCTATCCCAACGGAATTTATCCGGTATCGCAGTTTTATTGATTGCCGGAGGTTGTTCGCTACGAACTCGATTGAAGAAGGAGCCTGTCAAAATAACTGGATTTTAATGACCCCCCCCTGCCATGGCGTGGCAGGGGGTGAATCTTTCAGGAAAGAGTATTATGCTGACGACCGTGCCGGGTTCCCCAATAAATCGCTCGTTCCGCATTCTTTTTGATCTCCTGAGCCGTCTTGATTTTGCCGTTGTTGATCCATGCCAGCAATTCGTCCTCGTAGAAATAGGCTTTGCGTCCTTGACGACAGCTGGGGATTTCGCCTAAACGGGAAAGCGTATAGACGGTTTGCTTGGCTTTTCCCAGCATTTTGCTTACGGTGTAGATATCAGTTCCATTCGCCAACTGCAGGACTGCATAGGTGTGGCGCATGCGTTGAGAGATTCTTGCGGATGCCGCAGATGTCGGCCAGTTCCTTTAGATAGGAGTTCATTTTCTGGTTGCTGCATACGGGAAGCAGCACGCCGTGCGTTTGGCAGTAGGGGTGATCCTTGTAACGGTCGAGGATCTTTTGCGTCTCATCGAGCAGCGGAATGTTGCACATGTTCTTGGTCTTCTGCCGCGCCTTGCGGATCCAGATCTTACCGTGGATGTCTGCCACGAGATGCTCCTCCTTGAGCTGTTGTACGTCCGTAAAGGCCAGCCCTGTCAGACAACAGAAACAGAAGATGTCGCGGACCTGTGCCAGTCGGGGAATAGAGATCACCTTGTTGAGCATGGCTTTCAGCTCCTGTTTCTCGAGAAATTCCCGTTCGACCGGCTCGAAATGGAAGTGAACCTGGGCAAATCCTTTCCGCCGCGGCTTTTTTCGTTGGCTTTTCCTTTTGCCGAGTTCCAGGCGTGCGGCTCGATGAAGCGTTTGATCGAGGCGTCAGCGCGTTCTCCGTTGATTGTCAGACGCATAAATACGGGAGCTTCGCCTTTTTTGTTGGTCTTGTCCCGCCGAATGTAAAACAACAGTCCGAATGTTGTCCTTTCCATAAGTACACCGAATTAAGGGTTACAAAATTAGTTTCCCAAGTGTCTCATGTCAAGAGGAAGACCGCTGCAAACAGGTGCAAACCAATCTGTTACGAGCAATTCGGTGTACTTTTTCGGCCCGGAAAAAAGTACACCGAATAGGCCACAGGTAACCCGCTTTCAGATGCCTTTTTCAGTACTTTTGCCAAAAATAAAAACCCTGTAAATCACGCATTTACAGGGTTTTTCGCTACTTTTCTAAGTGTGCCTTGCGGAGAGAGAGGCTCTCGAACCTGTACTATCTCAAAATATCACACAATCGCAAATGCCTATTAATAACCAGCTTATTACAATCATAATTAAATCTAAATATTATCGAATATCGCTCGCTATTTCAATTTTTGGGTGTATATTTGGGTGCAGAATTTCAAATACACCCAGTCATGAACATCAAACGAAACATCATTTTTGCACCTGAAAGCCGCAAAAAGAACGGCGTTCCAATCGTGGAGAACGTTCCCATCCGTATGCGTGTCATATACGCAAGCCACCGCATCGAGTTTACAACCGGCTACCGCATTGATATAGCCAAGTGGGATGCGGACAAGCAGCGTGTAAAGAACGGATGTACCAATAAATTGAAGCAAAGCGCATCCGAAATCAATGCAGATTTGCTAAGATACTATGCAGAAATTCAAAACGTGTTCAAAGAATTTGAGGTACAGGAAACAATGCCGACCACCCAACAGTTGAAAGATGCGTTCAATCTGCGAATGAAAAATGACAGTGAGGAGCAGCAGGAAGATACTAAAATAAGTTTCTGGGAGATATTTGATGAGTTTGTCAAGGAATGTGGCAATCAGAACAACTGGACAGAATCCACATACGAAAAATTTGCAGCCGTAAAAAATCACCTAAAAGAGTTCAAAGAAGATGTGACTTTTGAGTATTTCGATGAGTTCGGACTAAACGAGTATGTAAACTTCTTGCGTGACAAAAAAGACATGAGAAACAGTACCATCGGCAAACAGATAGGATTCCTCAAATGGTTCCTGCGATGGAGTTTCAAAAAGGGATATAATCAAAACATTGCATACGATACATTCAAACCAAAATTGAAAACCACCTCAAAGAAAGTAATCTTTCTGACATGGGAAGAATTGAATAGACTGAAAGACTATCAGATACCCAAAGACAAACAATATCTGGAACGTGTCCGGGATGTTTTCCTGTTCTGTTGTTTCACAAGTCTAAGGTATTCAGATGTCCGTAACTTGAAGCGAAGTGACGTCAAATCCGACCACATAGAAGTTACTACCGTCAAAACGGCGGACAGCCTAAACATAGAGCTGAACAAATACAGCAAAGCCATACTTGAAAAATACAAGGACATTCACTTTGAGAACAACATGGCACTGCCAGTCATCAGCAATCAGAAAATGAATGATTATCTGAAAGAGTTGGGCGAGCTTGCCGAAATCAACGAGCCTGTAAGGGAAACATATTATAAAGGAAATGAGCGTATAGATGAAGTGACACCTAAATACGCACTGTTAAGCACTCACGCCGGACGAAGGACATTCATCTGTAACGCCTTGGCTCTTGGTATTCCGGCACAAGTGGTCATGAAATGGACGGGACACAGCGATTATAAAGCCATGAAACCTTATATTGACATAGCAGATGACATCAAGGCAAATGCAATGAATAAATTCAACCAACTGTAAAAACAATCAGCAAGTTTCATGAAATGCCTGTTATTGGGCTTACCTTTGTGACTTTCAAAACATACAACAATGAGCAACAACGACAACAACATAGAGAAAAGAAGTTTCGAGGCTTTTGTCAATGCCATCGGGTCAGAAATAGAGCAGGCGCAAGTCCGGCTCATCAGTGCCGCCAATGCGCAGATGCTGTTCCATTACTGGAAGATGGGCAATTACATATTGTACCATCAGAACCTGCAAGGCTGGGGCGGCAAGGTCATCAAGAAACTGGCGCAAGCGATACGGTTCAATTATCCCGAAAAGAAAGGATATTCGGAACGCAACCTTACTTATATGTGCCAATTCGCAAGGTCGTATCCATTGAGCGTACTACGATGTTTTATTGAAACGGATGCAAGGCTGTCGCTTCCAAACATACGGAATGTAACAGATGAAGTCTTGAAATTAAACAACGGGCAATTTACGCAGGAGCTTACTGCGCAAATACAATCAGTTGATTTTCGAGAATTAGAATTTACGCAGGAAGTTCCTGCGCTAATTCAGAATGTGGCAAAAACCGTATCTGCCATTTATAGAACAGACATCGGAGATATAGAAAAACTGTTCCTTGCATCGCCTGTGGCAAGAATTAATTGGGCAAGCCAAATGGTCATGCTCAACAGTTCGCTTCCGTTGGGTGTGGAATACTGGTATATGAAACAATCCGTGGAAATGGGCTGGAGCAGCAATGTCCTTAAAATGCAGATTGAAAGCAAATTGTTTGAACGGCAAATCAACAGCTGCAAGGTCAATAATTTTACCACCACGCTTCCTGCACCCCAAAGCGACCTTGCCAACTACCTGTTGAAAGACCCGTATATCTTTGACTTGGCAGGAGCCAAAGAACGTGCGGACGAAAGGGACATAGAGGAACAACTGGTGAAGCACGTCACCCGTTATCTTTTGGAAATGGGCAACGGATTCGCCTTTGTCGCAAGACAGAAGCATTTCCAGATTGGCGACAGCGATTTCTATGCCGACTTAATCCTGTATAACATAAAACTTCATGCCTATGTGGTCGTGGAACTGAAAGCGACCCCGTTCAAACCGGAATATGCCGGACAGTTAAACTTCTACATCAATGTGGTGGATGACAAACTGAGGGGAGAGAATGACAACAAGACCATCGGGTTGCTGCTATGCAAGGGCAAGGATGAGATTGTAGCACAATATGCACTGACAGGCTATGACCAGCCTATCGGCATCAGCGATTATCAGCTCAGCAAGGCTGTGCCGGAGAACCTGAAATCGGCGTTGCCGAGCATAGAACAGGTGGAAGAAGAACTGACGATGCTTCTTGACAATGAAAAGAACAAACAAAAGTAGGACACTTATGGCAGACAAGATACAGACGATGATTCCCCGATACGGGGAACTCAACAGAATATACAGGGACTATATAGACAATCGCGTTTTCTCTTTTGACAGGCAAAAATTCATTTCCGATTTCTGTCAGGAATACAATGACATGAAGTCTTTTGAGGCTGCTATCCTTGAACTGGTGCTTGACAGGCAAAAAGAACAATACACCTTGATACTCAACAGCCTGAAAACCGAAATAGAAAAGAGCATACAGGCTTATGAGGTGTGCCCGTTGAGTGATAGTGCCGTAGAGCGTGCTTGCTATCGACACATGGAAAGGTATTCCTTTGAAATTGAAGCCCAACTGGATGTAACAAGGAGCCTGAGCAAACCGCTGAATGAAGCCAACAACAGGTATGATTCCATTGGCTACAGGGAACATACTGCCGAAGAGGAAAAACAGGCTGAAAAAGAATATGAACGCTGCAAGGCTGAATATGACAAGGAAAGAGCCAAACTGAATGAACTCTATGACCAGCAAAAGGCAGCAAGGAAAGAGGCATTCCAATATATGAAGAACCGTTGTGCGGACATATACCGCCAAAGCTGCCTTTTTCTGGATATATTGAAGAAATACATTCCTGACGGGAACCGACAGGACGAGCCGAGCAAGCCAATCAGTCAGCAGGAAACGACAGAAGAACAACAGGAATATTTCAGCATGAAATTACTTTCGCTCATTCATGAGGTATGTGTTGGAGAACAGTTCGAAGAGATTTCCGCACCGGATTTCTATGCCAATATGAACCTGCGCCCCTGTAACTGCAAGCTGAAAATCAAACCGAGAGAGAAAATACGTGTATGCTATCTGATATTTCTGATGGGCGAGAAACTCCCCAAACAGGACAGGGAAAAATGGAAAGCCGGAATACTGGGACTGCTGGATATTGATGACAGCTACTACAAGTCCAAGTACAAGGAGCCGGTTTCCGATTTTCCGAGTGACAGCAACCAAAAATTCGCCAAGGAAATGGAACATATATTCAGATAATCGGTGACATATCCTGATATTTTACGAAAGTTCCACTTTTACCACTCAAATTTATTTTTGAGTGGTATTTTTATTTTCTGATATTCAATAAGATACAAAGAAATTCGGCTTACGCCGTCCCCATCCTTACCACCCATAACCCTACCTAATTTTGCATCGTTCGAGAACAGAAATAACAGCCAGTGCGCAGGGCTGATTGTTTAACGACTAATTAGATTGGACGATGACAAATATCCAAGAATTATTATCCAAACCCGTCTGGCAGATGACAGGCGAAGAGTTCATCATGTTAAGCAGGCACGCATCCGGTCAGCCGGAAGCGCAGCCGCAGCCCGTAACGGACACAAGCAGGAAATATGTGTACGGAATACCCGGCATAGCCAAACTGTTCGGGTGCAGCCTGCCTACCGCCAACCGCATAAAGAAAAGCGGAAGGATAGACAAGGCTATCACCCAGATAGGGCGCAAGATTATCGTGGATGCGGAACTTGCCCTTGAACTGGCAGGGAAGAAAACAGGCGGACGCAAGTAACGGGAGGAATTGCTATGGACTATATGAAAGACATCCGGGAAATATCGGACGAACAGGCGGTAATCCTCTGGCAAGCCTCACGGTTGAGCCTGTCGGGAAAATACGAGAAAGCGCCAGAAATCCTCAGCGTGAAAGGTTCTGTAATCGGCACGTTGGGAAATTTCAGCGCATCCATCGGAAAAGCCAAAAGCAAGAAGACATTCAATGTGTCGGCTATCGTGGCTGCGGCATTGAAGAACGGCACGGTGCTCAGGTATGCGGCTGAGCTTCCCGAAGCCAAGCGGAAAGTACTTTACGTTGATACGGAACAAAGCCCTCACCACTGCCTGAATGTGATGGAACGCATCATGCGCATGGCAGGGCTGCCCGATGACAGGGACAACGAGAACCTTGAGTTCCTTGCCCTGCGGAAATATACGCCGGAGCAGCGCATAAGGATTGTCGAACAGGCAATCTACCATACGCCGAACCTTGGTCTGGTGGTGATAGACGGTATCCGTGACATGGTGTATGACATCAACAGCCCCAGCGAATCGACACGCATCATATCGAAACTGATGCAGTGGACGGACGACAGGCAGATACATATCCACACGATACTCCACCAGAACAAGGGGGATGAGAACGCGAGGGGACATATCGGCACGGAACTGAACAACAAGGCAGAAACCGTGCTACTTGTTGAAAAGGACAAGAGCAACGGGGACATAAGCAAGGTTTCCCCCATGCACATCCGTGCAATGGACTTCGAGCCGTTTGCCTTCCGCATTAATGACAGGGCACTGCCCGAACTGATAGAGGATTACCAGACAGAAGCCAAAGCACCCGGCAGACCCCAAGGCGAAAGGTTCGATGCCTGCAAGGACATTTCCGAGCAACAGCACCGGATAGCACTGGAAGCAGCATTTTCGTTGCAGGACGAATACGGATATAAGGAACTGAGCAAAGCATTGAAAGAGTCGTATGCCTTGGTGGGTGTTCCGTTAAGCGACAACAAGCTGGTTAAACTCATCACTGTGTTGAAGAACAAGCGGATGATAGTGCAGGAAAACGGCAGGAAGTACAGGTATGAACCGGATTTCCACTATTGACACGCTTCCTGCAATCACTTCACTTTATTCTCCGGGTCTATATATTAGGATAAAGCGAAGTGGTTGCAGGGACACATCAAACCGCTTCACTTTAAGCCGTATCCTATATATACGACAATAAAGTGAAGTGGTTATACAGCCAGTAACTTATAAACAGGTACTGGCGAAAAGAAAATCAAACAATAACCGATAAAGACAATCATTTATGGACATACAGACAGCAAAACAAATCAGACTGGAAGAATACCTGCACAGCTTGGGATATAGCCCGGTGAAGCGGCAGGGCATCAACCTGTGGTACAAGTCACCGTTCAGGGAAGAAACCGAAGCCTCGTTCAAGGTGAACACCGAGCGGAACCAATGGTATGATTTTGCGCTCGGCAAGGGCGGCAACATCATTGCACTGGCTTCGCACCTCTACGCAACGGACAGCGTGCCGTACCTTTTGAAACGCATAGAGGAACAGGTACCGCACGCGCGCCCCGTTTCTTTCTCTTTTCGCAAGCAGTCATTTACAGAGCCGAGTTTCCAACAGTTGGAAATCGTGCCGCTTTCTTCTCCTGCCTTGCTCGCTTACTTGCAGGAAAGGGGGATAAATCCGGCACTGGCGAAAAAAGAATGTAAGGAAGCGCGGTTTACGCACAATGGCAAACGGTACTTCGCCATTGCGTTTCCCAACATGTCGGGCGGCTATGAAATCCGCAACCAATATTTCAAGGGCTGTATCGCACCTAAAGCCATTACCCATATACGGCAACAAGAACCGAAAACAACCTGTTTCATCTTTGAAGGGTTTATGGACTATCTTTCCTTTCTGACCCTGCGGCTTGAAAGCTGTCCGCAATACCCTGATTTCGACAGGCAAGACTACATGGTTCTGAACTCTGTTGCCAATGTTTCCAAAGCACTTTATCCGTTGGGAAGCTATGAGCGCATCCACTGTTTTTTTGACAATGACCGTGCAGGAATGGAAGCCCTTCAGCAAATCCGCAAGGAATATGAAAGCACACGGCATATACGGGACGCTTCACAAATCTACTGCGGATGCAAAGACCTGAACGAGTATTTGCAGAAACGCATGGCTGATGGAAAAGAGCAAATGCAATCCGTCAGAAAGAAGAATGATACGCTATCCAAGAAACCGAAAGGCTTCCGGTTATAGCCCACTATAACTACACGCTTCGCTTTCGTAGTTGTGGGCTCTCCCGAGGGGCTTAGGACGCTGCCCTAAGAACCCGGCAAGGGCTTTCAGCCCTGTGCAACCCGACCAAAGAGTGACCCTCTCTTTGGAAACTCCGCTTATGGGTTACACCCCTAAGAACCCCCTGCGGTTATGAGCGGAAAGCAGCAAACAAAATTAGTAATAACCGAATCAAAAATTGAAAAGATGGCAACAAAATCAAGCATACATATCAAGCCTTGCAATGTAGCATCGAGCGAGGCTCATAACCGGAGAACTGCCGAGTATATGCGCAACATCGGAAAATCCAAGGTATATGTGGTATCCGAACTCTCTGCGAATAACGAGCAGTGGATAAACCCGGACTTCGGCAATCCCGAATTGCAGGCGCACTATGAGGACATCAAACGGATGGTCAAGGAAAAGACTGGTCGTGCCATGCAGGAAAAAGAGCGTGAGCGCAAAGGGAAGAACGGCAAGATTATCAAAGTGGCGGGATGTTCACCCATACGTGAGGGCGTGTTGCTCGTCAGACCGGACACGACACTGGCGGATGTGCGTAGATTTGGCGAAGAATGCCAAAAACGCTGGGGCATCACTCCGCTCCAAATCTTCCTGCACAAAGATGAAGGACATTGGCTGAACGGACAGCCTGACCCGGAGGACAGGGAGAGTTTCAAGGTAGGTAAAAGGTGGTTTAAGCCGAATTACCATGCGCATATCGTATTCGACTGGATGAACCACGATACAGGCAAGAGCCGCAAACTCAATGACGATGACATGATGCAGATGCAGACCTTGGCATCCGACATCCTTCTGATGGAGCGTGGTAAGTCAAAAGCCGTAACAGGCAAAGAACATCTGGAACGGAACGACTTCATCATTGAGAAACAGAAAGCCGAACTGCAACGTATAGAAGCCATAAAGCGGCATAAGGAACAGCAGGTAAACCTTGCCGAACAGGAACTCAGACAGGTAAAATCGGAGATACGCACGGACAAGCTCAAAAGCGCGGCTACCGATGCTGCCACGGTTATAGCAAGCGGAGTGGGTTCTCTTTTCGGTAGTGGAAAAATGAAGAAACTGGAGCAGTCCAATGACGAATTGCGTCAGGAAATTGCCAAACGGGACAAGGGAATTGATGACTTGAAAGCCCAAATGCAGCACATGCAGGAACAGCACGGCAGGCATATACGTAATCTGCAAGGAATACACAAGCAGGAACTTGAAGCCAAAGACAAGGAAATATCACGGCTGAATACTATTCTTGAAAAGGCATTCAAATGGTTCCCGATGCTTAGGGAGATGCTGAGAATGGAAAAGCTGTGCGCAGCTATCGGCTTCACCAAAGAAATGATAGAGAGCCTACTGACAAAGAAAGAGGCTATTAGGTGCAATGGCAGGATTTATTCCGAAGAACACAGACGGAAGTTTGACATCAAGAACGATGTTTTCAAGGTGGAAAAGAATCCGACTGATGACAACAAACTGATGCTGACCATAAACAGGCAACCGATTGGCGAATGGTTCAAGGAACAGTTCAACAAATTAAGGCAGAACATTCGCTGTCCCATACAGCCGCAAAGGAAAAGCAGGGGGATGAAACTGTAATCGGATATTGCATTGAGAAACAAAAAAGTACCGTCCATAAATGACTGATAAACGGTACTTTTTTTGTAATTTTGTTATCGGATTTCAAAATAGGAAATATATAATGAAAAGGTATTCCAAAATAGCAATTATCACAGCTTCTATAATTGGCCTATATGTTTTTGCATTGTTGTCTTTTGGCTTCCCTATACCCAGAGGTCATAAAGTTAACAGTGATTATTATACCTACTATCAAAATATCAGAGGCATATACTATATCTCTGTTGAACATTCGCTAAACCTGATCAATTACGGTAATTGGGGATACCTCAAAGACGTGGACAAGGCAACATTTATGGTATTAGATGACAACTTGGCAAAGGATGCAACACATGTCTGGTTTGGAAGCAAGTTGATAGAAAACGTAGATGCCAAAACATTCCATATCAATGCCAACGGAGTTGCGTGTGATAAAAACAATGTCTATATCCGCGATTTCTCCAGCAGCAGTTCATTCATAAGACCTTCCCATAGCAGCATAGATGCTGAAACTGCCGAATATTTCGTGTATCGTCTTGGCCGCAGGTCGGATGAGTGGATACGAGACAAAAATTACGTTTACTACAATGATAAGAGAACTGATGTCGATAGAAACAGTTTTAGGATTATAGGCGAGGATTGGTTTATAGACAAGAACTATGTCTATCAGACTGTACCTAATTCTAAAACAGGACAGTGGGAACTACAGCGTATAGATTCCTTGCAACATCCTGTTGAGCCGGGGTATCAATATTTCCGCAATGGCAGAAATGTTATTTATGGTGATTCTGTAATCGTTCGGAATATAGATATTAAACGTTTTGAGGAAATCGGTGTCGGCAAATATTTAGTTAATGATATGCTCTTCTTGAATGGAGAACCTTTCCTCAAAGACTCATTAGATGTAGAAAATGCCACGTTCTATTTTTACGGGCGTATTGCAACCGACAAACAGTATGTATTCTTTGACAGGAAGCAACTAAATGACATTAACGCCGCTACTTTTCATCAAATTAGCGATGAAGTCTTTGAAGATAGAAACTACATCTATACTATAAAAGAAAATTCATGGAACGATGAATATCCGTTCGATAAAAAGAAGAAAGAGTATTAAGAAATCAATCATAAACAGATATTTCTCCAATGAATAAAGTCTAGGTTAATATGACAGAAGAAGAAAAACTAAATATTAAGAAACAATTCTGCGATATTATCAAAGAAGGTATAGCACCTATTTTAAAATCCGCTGAGTTTAAGAAAAACGGCAATAACTTTTATGCTCATGTAGGAGAATTAGATTGGTGTATCAATATGCAAAAAAGACAGATGGGGATTTGATGATTCTTCAAACACATGGCAATTCACAATCAACATTGGTGTAACTTGGGGTGATTATGCAATGTGTTTGTTTAATGAGGTCTGTGATTTTCCTTTGGAAAATTCCTGTCCGATAAGAACTCGTATAGGGAATTTTATTGGAAAAGAGGATTATTGGTTCATTTTGCACCCAAATCAAGATTGCTCACCAATAAAAGATTTGATTTGCTCTATACTACAGAATAGAGTCTTGCCCTTATTAAAACAACATCTAATGCTTGAATGATTTATGGGATTTAATAGAGGACAATCACTCAATACACACTTTCCTAATTAAACTGTTTCATGTCAGGTCTAAACAAAAAGTCTTTTGGGCTACCCCTATCGGCTTGTATATGTTGTGCCTTGCGACAGGAAAAGCGAAAAAGGCAAAATCGTTGAGAAGCAAAATGGAGCAACGAAAGGCAAACACTTCATTATTAGACAAAATAGACGAAATGTATAAAAGCAGGGGGATTAGCCCATAACCCTTTAAATAAGAAAACACCCGACTTTACATTCTTGGGTGTAAAATCGGGTGTTTATTTTATAAAACATTGATTTTCAATGTTTATTGCGGAGAGAGAGGGATTCGAACCCCCGGTACAGTTACCCGTACACCGCATTTCGAGTGCGGCCCGATCGACCACTCCGGCATCTCTCCTTTTTCCGGTCGAGACCAAAACCTTTGTTTTGGGACTGCAAATATAGACATTATTTTTATTTTTTGTCCACTTGAGGACGAAAAAAATGCAGATTGTTGAAAAAAAGTCGCCGCAAAGCCTTCCAGGGCCGTTTTGTCAGGCGAAAATTCGTATCTTTGTCCATAGCCCGACGTCGGAGGTGATGCAGTATCCGGCGCCGAATCCCGTTTATAAGGGTGAAACGATACTAAAATCGGTATGATTTTCGTTTTTCAGGTAAAGAAGCTAACGCAAACAAGGTGCGCTATGAAAAAGTTCAAGGTTTTAATCGGAATATTCTCCCTGGCGGTGGCGACGAGCGGATGTTCGTCCCTCTATCAGGCTGCGGCAGGTTCTGCTTCCGACGATCTCTACGCTGTGCACGACCGTGCCGAGATCGCCCGCAAGCAGCAGGCTGAAGCCGAAGCCCGGCGTGCCGCCGCCGAGGCCCGCAAGGCCGAGTGGGAGGCCCGGATCGCAGAGGCCGAAGCCGCTGCCTCCGAAAACAGGTATTATGAATACACCTCGCCCGACGCGAACCCCTACGAGAGCATCCTGGCCGATGACTACGAGAGTGCCTATGCCCGCCGGCTGAGGGGCTTCGATTCGCCGACCTACAAGATGCCGTCGAGTTATCTCGATGCGCGTTACAGTTCGGCCTTCACCTACGCCTCGGCCTACGATCCGGCCTTCTACAACATCGTCATCTCGGGTGACCAGGTCTGGGTCGAGCCCAAGTACATCACCTCGATGTTCGGTACGTGGGGCGGTACGGTGCTCGCCGCTCCGTGGTATTATGGCTGGGACTGGCCCTGGGGTCCGAGTTTTACGTTCGGCAACTGGGGGTGGAGCTTCGGCTGGAACAGCTGGTACTCGCCCTGGTACTACTCGTCGTGGTACGGCCCGTGGGGACCGTGGTACCGTTCGTGGTATGATCCCTGGTGGGGCTACGGCTGGCACGGGTGGTATGGCTGGTACGGCCATCCGCACTGGGGCCCCGGCTGGCACGGCACGCCCCGGCGCAACTACTACGCCAATCCGGGCGGACGTCCCGCCTACCGCTATACCCCCGGACGGAGCGTCTCGGGACGAACCTACGGCGTTGGCGGCAGCAGCTACAACACGCGCGGCAACAACGGCCGTCGGGGTGTGGTCTACGAATCCCGTTACGGCAGCCGCGGTGACAACAGTCCCTTCGGCAACAGTGGCTCGCGCGGCAGCTACAACAACTACAACAATTCCAACCGCAACAACGACCGTTTCCCGAACTTCGGCAACGGCGGATTCAACAGCGGTTCGCGCGGCGGAAGTTATAACAGCGGCGGCAGCTTCGGCGGTTCGCGCGGCGGTTCGTCGGGCGGCAGTTTCGGCGGTGGCGGCGGTTCGCGCGGCGGTTCGGTCGGTGGCGGCGGAA
Organism: Alistipes sp. An116; assembly: GCF_002161005.1. Taxonomy (NCBI): domain Bacteria; kingdom Pseudomonadati; phylum Bacteroidota; class Bacteroidia; order Bacteroidales; family Rikenellaceae; genus Alistipes; species Alistipes sp. An116. The sequence goes on along the minus strand of NZ_NFLR01000017.1, from coordinate 33,375 downwards.
GTCGCGGAAGCCGTTGATCCATGGTTTCTTAAAATTGGATGATGATGAAAACGAATGTAAGGATAAAAACAGCGCTTCTGGCGGTGTCGGCTTTGGCGATGGCCGCCATGCCCCTGCGGGCGCAGACAACCGAGGCACGGATCAATTACGGCTTCGGCGGTTCGGTGCTCAACCGCGACATGCTCTGGGCTTCGGACTTTGCCGAACTGAGCCGGACCCATCTCTTCGGAACGGCCCGCGTGATGGGTATGGGCGGAGCGTTTACTTCGCTCGGTGCCGATCTCTCGTCGATGGCCCTCAATCCGGCGGGACTGGGCATGTATCGTGGCAACGAGATCACGCTGACCCCGCTTGTCAACGTGTCGCACGCCTCGACCGAGGGCACCTCCACATGGCAGAACAACAACAAGACACGCTTCGCCTTCGGGAACGTCGGCGTGGCGCTGAATGTCTACGAAAGCGGTTCGCGGGCCCTGACCAGCCTGACGCTTGGACTGGGGCTCAACCGCGTGGCTGACTTCAACAACCGCTACTCCTTCTCGTCGGAGTCGCTCTACGACCCCTCGACGGGGGCCCTCATGCCCACCATCGGCGACATCTTCTCGCAGCAGCTCAACTCGTGGGGCGTGCGGCCCAACACGGGGGGCCACCTGCTGATGGACGATCTGCACCCGAGTGTGTGGCCGGCGGCGCTGGGCTATGACGGCTACATGGTCGACTACTTCTCCGACGGTGGCGCGAACCCCTGGGGCGTGGCCCGCATCGGCGGCAATGCCTCGGTGCTCCACTCGATGGATGTGGTTAACAGCGGATCGGTCAACGAATTCGATATTTCGCTGGGCGGAAACATCAAGAATATCGTCTACTTCGGCGCCACGCTCGGCATCCAGAGCATCTACAAGCGCACGGCGATGACCTATCAGGAGGAGTACGGCTACTTTAATACGAACGGTGTGGCGCAGAGCTATTCCGGGGGCGAATGGACGAATCTGACCGAGCAGCTGGAGATGATGAACCTCTCGCAGCAGATGACCATCGACGGCAGCGGCGTGAACTTCAAAGTGGGCGTCGTGGTGCGTCCCGTCGGCGGACTGCGCATCGGCATGGCCTTCCATACGCCGACCTACTATTCGCTCGAATACACCTACAAGGCCGGCATTACGACCAATATCGTCCAGACGGAAGACATTGCCAACAACAACGGCCCGATCCGCGGCGTGCAAAAGGGCAACGATTCGCCGACGGCCAGCAACGAGGGCCCCGACAGTTGGAATGTCACCTCGCCCATGCGGCTGATGTTCGGCGCTTCGTATACGTTCGGCAACTTCGCCATCGTATCGGTGGATTACGAGCGCAACTGGTACAATGCCATGCGCGTGAAGGGGGTGCCCCGCTACAACGAACTCGGATCGGAGGACTACAAGGCCGAATTCAAGCAGAACTTCCAGGCAACCAATTCGCTGCGGGTGGGTGCCGAGATCAAGCCGCTGCCGTTTCTGGCCGTACGGGTGGGCGGCGGTTACACCGACTCGATGCTTCAGGACAACGCCTGCTACACCTACGCGGTCAATGCCGGCATGCCGGTGACGCGTGAGAGCTGTTACCTTTCGGCCGGTCTGGGGCTGATCCTTTCGCGCACGGTCTCGCTCGACGTGGCCTACCAGAACGTCTCCGACAAGCTGAGCGGTTACCAGCTCTTCCTGAGCCGCGATTACGATACGGGCAATCCGGGGACCTGGTCGGGGGTTTACGACACCTCGATCACGCGTCACTACATTGCCATGTCGCTCAACTTCCGCTTCTGACCCGGGGGCCGGGAGGGGCAAACCGGAGCCGGCGGGGCCGAAGAGCAGATGTGCGCGGAAGGATCTGGCTGGACCGCACCGTGTCGGCGGGGCCCGAAGGGGGGTGTGAGGTGAAACGAAATCCCGCAAGGGTCCCGGAGGTGCCGTAGGAAGCCGGCGGGGCACGTGGGGTGGTGAGCCGATAATATAAGGTCCGCAATATGGCGGACCTTGTATTTTTTTGTATATTTGCGCCACGAAACGAATGCAAAAACAATATAGACAATGGCAAAGGAACTGAAAGACCTCACCAAGTCGGAGGAGAACTACTCGCAGTGGTACAACGATCTGGTGGTCAAGGCCGGACTGGCCGAAAACTCGGCCGTGCGCGGATGCATGGTCATCAAACCCTACGGCTACGCCATCTGGGAGAAGATGCACGATGCGCTGGACAAGATGTTCAAGGAGACGGGTCACCAGAACGCCTACTTCCCGCTCTTCATCCCCAAATCGTTCTTCTCGAAGGAGGCCCACCACGTCGAGGGCTTCGCCAAGGAGTGCGCCGTGGTGACCCACTACCGCCTGAAGAACGACCCCGAAGGCAAGGGTGTGGTGGTCGATCCCGATGCCAAACTCGAGGAGGAGCTGATCGTGCGCCCGACCTCGGAGACCATCATCTGGAACACCTACAAGAACTGGATCCAGTCGTACCGCGACCTGCCGATCCTCTGCAACCAGTGGGCCAACGTCGTGCGCTGGGAGATGCGTACGCGTCTGTTCCTGCGTACGGCCGAATTCCTCTGGCAGGAGGGCCATACGGCCCACGCCACGCGTGAGGAGGCCATCGCCGAGGCCGAGAAGATGATCCACGTCTACGAAAAGTTCGCCCGCGAGTGGATGTCGCTGCCGGTGATCATGGGCCACAAGTCGCCCAACGAGCGCTTCGCCGGAGCCGAGGATACGCTTACGATCGAGGCGCTGATGCAGGACGGAAAGGCGCTGCAGAGCGGTACGTCGCACTTCCTGGGGCAGAACTTCGCCAAGGCCTTCGACGTGAAGTACGTCACCAGGGAGGGCAAGCTCGAATACGTCTGGGCTACGTCGTGGGGCGTTTCGACGCGTCTGATGGGGGCCCTGATCATGGCCCACTCGGACAACAACGGTCTGGTGCTGCCGCCGCGTCTGGCCCCGATTCAGGTGGTGATGATCCCCATCTACAAGGGCGAGGAGCAGCTTGCCGAGATCCGCACCCGTTTCGAGGCTATCGCCGCACAGCTGCGCGAGAAGGGTATCTCGGTCAAGATCGACGACCGCGACAACGTCCGTTCGGGCTTCAAGTTCTCCGAGTATGAGCTGAAGGGTGTGCCGGTGCGTCTGGCCATGGGCCCGCGCGACCTGGAGAACGGCACGATCGAACTCGTACGCCGCGATACGCTCGAGAAGACGACCGTCCCGCAGGAGGGGCTTGTCGAGCGGATCGAGGGCCTGATGACCGATATCCAGGAAAATATCTACCGCAAGGCGCTCACCTTCCGCGACTCGATGATCACGAAGGTCGACACGTGGGAGGAGTTCAAGGAGGTGCTCGATACGAAGGGCGGCTTCATTTCGGCACACTGGGACGGAACGGTCGAGACCGAGGTGGCCATCAAGGACGCCACGAAGGCGACGATCCGCTGCATTCCGTTCGACGCGCCCGAAGAGGAGGGTGTCTGCATCTACTCGGGCAAACCCTCGCACCGTCGCGTGCTCTTCGCCCGCAGCTATTGATCGGAGGCGTCCGATCGTCGGTATCGGGAGGGGGCAACAGTCGGGTTGCCTCCCTCTTTTTTTGTCGGGAGATCGGCCGGAGGTGCTTTTCGGGAGGACGAGCCGTCGTGGAGCGGACATTTTATCCGGCATGTCGTTTCGAGCGTTGCACGGATTGAATTTTTTTGTACTTTTGGCCGCAGATAAGTGGATTAAATGTTGGTGAATATGTCGAGTGAAGCGGAAATCCGTAAACGGAAAATCTATCGCGTGACCTTCGTCGGGTTCGTGGTCAATCTGGTCCTGTCGATCGTCAAACTGATTGCCGGTCTGGTCGGCCGAAGCGGCGCCATGGTCGCCGATGCCGTCCATTCGTTCTCCGATCTGGCCACCGACGTGGTGGTGATCGCCTTTGCCCGGATCTCGGCCAAACCCCGCGACCCCGGCCACGACTATGGTCACGGCAAGTATGAAACCCTCGCGACGATCATCATCAGTCTCGCGCTGGCGGTGGTCGGTGCCGGAATCCTGGTCGACAGCATCGAACGGATCCGGATCGTCCTCGACGGAGGACTCCTCCCGCGTCCGGGCGTCATTGCCCTCGTGGCAGCCCTCGTCTCGATCATCGTCAAGGAGATCCTCTATCGCTATACGGTGCGGGTAGGGCGTCAGATTCAGAGCCCGAGCGTCATCGCCAACGCCTGGCATCACCGCAGCGACGCCCTTTCGTCGCTCGGTACGCTGGTCGGTATCGGCTGCGCCTATTTCCTCGGCTCCAAGTGGCGGATTGCCGATCCGGTGGCCGCACTGCTTGTGGCGGTCTTCATCTTCAAGATCGCCTTCGACCTGATCCGGAACGGCCTGGGCGAACTGCTCGAACAGTCGCTGCCCGAGGATGTCGAGGAGGAGATCCTGCACATCGTCACGGCCAATCCCGAGGTGCGCGAACCCCACAATCTGCGTACGCGCCGCATCGGTGCCTCGATCGCCATCGAGGTGCATGTCCGCATGGACGGGCGGATGACCGTCGAGCACTCGCACGATCTGACCGTGGAGATCGAACGCCGCCTGCGCGAGCGTTTCGGCGAGGAAACGATGATCGCCATTCACGTCGAGCCGATCAACAAGTAGAGGCGCCTCTCCCGGTACGATTTTTGCAGGACACTTCCCCGGAGAACGAATTCTCGAAAGAGTAGAAAAATTTGTTTTTTCCGGGAAAAATGTGTATCTTGCCAGCGCCGGGCTTCTGCAGCGGGGACGTTGTCAGGGGCCGATCATGAAGAGTATTTATACATAACGCTTTAAACTGGATTGCCTATCGGAAAAGACTCTACTCTTTGTAACTAATTGGGAGACAAGAGTATGAATGTGCAAGTATTAAGTGACCGGGTATTGCTTAATCACTACCTTTCCGGGGATCGGAGCGCTATGTCCCAGCTCATCGAACGTCACAGCCGCCGCGTACGCGACTACATCAACATGATGGTCAAGGATCGCGACGTGGCCGATGATATTTTCCAGGAGACCTTCATCAAAGCCGTCCGCGTCATCGACGAGGGCCGTTATACGGATAACGGCAAGTTCCTGTCGTGGATCCTGCGCATCGCCCACAACCAGGTGATCGACCACTTCCGCGCCCAGCGTCAGGACAAGGCCGTCACGGAGTCGGAGGCGGGATACGACATGCTCGGTACGCTGAAATTCGCCGAACGCACGGTCGAGGATGCCATGGTCAGCCAGCAGATCGAACGCGACGTGCGTTCGCTGGTCGAACTGCTGCCCTCCGAACAGCGCGAGGTGGTGATGATGCGCTACTTCTCGGGGCTGAGCTTCAAGGAGATCGCCGAGCAGACCAACGTGAGCATCAATACCGCGCTGGGACGCATGCGCTATGCGCTGATCAACCTGCGGCGGATGATCAAGGAAAAAAATCTGGTTCTCTGCTGAGAAACGTACAATATTTCCCCGTCGGATGCGTTATATAGTTGAAAGCAATCTAAGACAACGCCTATGGAGAATATTGACAAAAATGAAGTCTCTGACAACGGCATCTCTGAAGACGAGGATCTGTTGATGCGGGAGGTGATACAGGGGGATGCTGATCTCTACTATCTACACCATTACCTCTCGGAGATTTTCCGAAGCGGGGATAATTTTTAAGGGTTAATTTTTGATGGGGAAGGGCGCCGGGAGGCGCCCTTCATTTCTGGCGGTGAACTCTTTGAACGGGCGACGGTTTCTGTTTTTGCCACGGAAATGGCTTTTTGATTTGTTGTATCGCCAATGATACGCCGTTATTTGGGGTTTATCCTCATTTTTGTGCGATTTTTCGGCTGACAAGGAGGACGAGTGCTGTTCCCGCCCGGGTGGGTCGAGAAACGGAAACTAATCTCAATGATCATGAACAAGAAGATCCTTCTGTCGCTTCTGTTGGTCGCCGGCTGCTGGCTCGGAGCCTCGGCACAGCAGGTCGCTGTGAAGACCAACCTGCTCTATTGGGCGACAACGACTCCGAATGTCGGAGTGGAGTTCGCCCTGAGCAAACATTCGACCCTCTCCATGACGGCCAACTACAATCCCTGGACCCTCGGTTCGGACAACCGGATTCAGCACTGGTTCCTGCGCCCGGAGTATCGCTACTGGGTCACGGAGAAGTATACGCGTCTCTATTTCGGTGTCCATGCCATCGGCGGCAAGTGTGAGGTGGGCGGTTTCCGGCTGCCTTTTATCGGCGACCGCATCATGCGGGGCCTGGCCACGAACTACTACAAGGGTTCGTTCGTGGGGGGCGGTCTGAGCATCGGCTATCAGTTCTATGTCAGTCCGCACTGGAATCTGGAACTCTCGGCCGGCGCCGGTCTGGTGCGTCTGAACTACCATACGGAGCCCATCGACGGTTCGCAAGCCTCTGCTTCGGCCCGTCGGACCAAGGTGCTGCCCATTCCTACGGAACTCGGTGTTTCGTTCGTCTATCTGTTCAATTCGCGCAAATAATCGAATCGTCCCATGAAAAAATATCTGCTGCTTGTTCTGTTTCTGATGGCGGGGCTTTCGCTCCGGGCTCAGATTCTCGGTGATGTGGCCGTGACGCGCAAGGTGCTGGCCGAGCGTGACGGCGAACTGCATCTGGTTCTGGAGATCTCGGTGGCCCGCAAGGCCGTGACGCGGTCGCAAAGCTGGGCGATTCTTCCCGAACTGAGCACGGCCGACCGGCGGTCGGTCAAACTCTTCCCGCACGTGCTGATCAACGGCCGCTACCAGCAGCACATGATGGAGCGCCGCCGCCGGCTCTCGGGTGCCTACTGGGCCGAACGCCAGCCCTATCTGACGATCAACGTCGACGGCCGCAGCGACCAGACCTTCCTCTACGAGATGAAGGTTCCCTACGAAAGCTGGATGGACGACGCTACGCTGGTGCTGCGGCAGGTGCAGACCTCGCCCGGCGGCAAACGGCGCGTTTTTACGGTGGATGTCAACGGCGCGGTCGACCGGCAAGAGTAATCAACAATTCATTCCTGTGAGATGAGCATGTGTGAATGGAGAGGGTATGCCGTCGGCGCACTCGTGGTCGGGGCGCTGCTGACCGGATGCGGAAGTTTGCGCAAACTCGCCAAGAGTGATCCCAAGGTCGGGGCCTATCTCCCGGCCCGGAGCAAACGGGAGCTGGCGGCCCGGGCGGCGGATACCGTCCCGGCGCAGAAGATCATCACCTTCCGCCGGCAGGACGGGACGGAGCTCTATCTGGCTCCGGCAACCGTCGACTCCGTTTCGGGTGAGACGCTGATGTCGGTGGCCATCGACGAGGTGGTCATTTCGGCCGCCGGCCGCCGCAACATCGTCGAGCGCAACGGCAAGATCAATGTCGATTTCATCGTCTCGGTTCCCGATACGCTGCAGCACCTCGACTGGCGGCTGGTGGTCGGACCGCGGCTGCTCAAGGGCGAGGATACGCTGGCCTTCGATCCGCTGGTCTACAGCGGTGAGCGCTTCCGGCGGATGCAGCAGCACGAATACGACCGTTACGACGCCTATCTGGGGCGCATTGTCGACAGTGCCGACTATTTCGACCGTTTTGGCCGTCAGGGCCTCTATCGCCGCCGGTTGGACGGCGTGCTCGATCAGCGGGCGCTGTATGCCGGGGCGATGGAGCGGCTGGAGTGGATGACTCCCGGAGAGGCCATGTACGACCGGGTAGTCGGATGGAGCACCCCGCAGGAGCGGCGGCGGCAGGAGGAGATCCTGCGCCGTTACGTGCGTTCGACCGACCGCAAGGTCCGTGCCCGCATGACCTATGTGCCCGATGCCGGCAATCGGCTCGACCATCTGAACGACTATTTTACGCCGCGTTACCGTTATCCGGGAGTGGAGGTGCTGCCCGGCGGAGCGGTCTATACGCGGGTGGCGGGTGACTATCCCGCCGAGGGGGGCCGCGACCGCGAGGCCTACATCCGTTCGCTCGGCGAACGCCCGGAGGCGGTCCGCAACGAGCTCCGCACGGCCGACCGCGAGACACTGCGCCGACTGGCCGGCGAGCGGCTGGCCTATACGGGGCTTCGGCGCAAGACGATCGGGGGGCTGCTCCGCGAGACGGGTGACAGCGCCCTGATGGAGAACTACCGCATCCGCAGCGGTTATGTGGCCGACCGGCTGGCCTCGCTCTACGAGGTCGACACGATGGCGCTGCGCAACAGCGTGCTGCGGCAGGGACAGCTGGCCCGCAACGAGCGGCGGCGGCTCGGGGCACCGGATGCCTATCGGCGGCTGGTACGCCATCCCTATCCGGATCCCGTGCGGTTGGATACGGTGATCTACCGTCCCGACGGCCGGATCGACTACTACTATACGCAGCAGGTGCAGGCCGACGAGAATACCTCGAAGCTGCGGCTCTACCTCACCGGCGAGGTGGAGGACCGCAACGGCCGCAGCTATCGGTTGCGACGTTCCGACACGCTGTACTACAACGTGGCCTCGATGACGACGTTCCTCGACGAGCGGACGCGCTACATGCAGCGCATCGTGCTGCGTGACGCCGAGGCCAATGCGCGCTTCTTCTTCACGTTCCCCGTCGGGAAAAGCTCGCTGGTCGACACGCTCCCGGAGAATCGTCGGCAGATTGCCGCCGTGAAGTCGCTCACGCGCGGTCTGATGACCGATCCGGTCTACCTGATCGACAGCATCACGCTCCGCGCCACGGCTTCGCCCGAGGGGCGCTGGGAGCTCAACGAACGGCTGGCTCGCGATCGGGCCGAAGCGCTGCGGCGGGTGCTGGTCGGAGAGTTCCGCGTGCTGTACGACTCGCTCAACGTCGCCGGCAGTTATACGCTCGACGAGCAGGGGCGGCAGGTGATGGTCGAAGAGGAGGATCGGCTGCCCGACCTTCCGAATCTGCTGCGCACGACCTCGCTGGCCGAGGATTGGGATGAACTGTACCGGCTAGTGGCCGCCGATACGCTGCTGACACACAAGGCGGAGATTCTGGAGATGATCCGCTGGGAGGGGAATCCCGATACGCGCGAGTGGCGCATCCGCCTGAAGTATCCGCGTGAGTATGCGCGGATGCGGAGTGTGATCTATCCGCAGATGCGGGCCGTGGATTTCCGCTTCAACCTCCACCGGAGGGGCATGAAGCAGGATACGGTCTATACGACGGAGGTCGATTCGAACTACATGCATGCCGTGGATCTGCTCCGCAAGCGCCGCTACGAGGAGGCGCTGACGATCCTGCGCCCCTACGAGGACCGCAATACGGCACTGGCCTACATGTCGCTCGGGTACGATGCGGCGGCCTATCGGATTCTCCGCGGACTGCCCGAGGCCTCCTCGACGGCCGACATCCAGTACATGCTGGCCATTCTGGCGGCCCGTCTGGGCGAGGAGGAGCATGCCGTGCAGTATTTCCTGCGGGCGGTCGAGCTGCGTGAGAACCTGAAGTTCCGCGGAAACCTCGATCCCGAAATTTCGCGGCTGATCCGCCGTTACGGCCTCTTCCGCGAGGATTTTGAATGAGCCGGCCGCCGACCCGTTATCGGCTTGTTATCGGTCCGTTATCGGTCCGACGGTCCGGGCGGGGAGGAGCCTTCCGGAGCGGATTCCAAAAAAGAGACCCCTGTTGCACGATGGTGCGGCAGGGGTCTCTTTATGTGCGGCAGGGGTTTTGGGGTGTCGGCGGCGGTCAGCAATCGCCTTCGAGGCGGTGGTGGGCCCGGCGGAGCTGCATGGCGAGCGTGCAGGCTGCCGCTCCGGCGAAGAGCATCGTGATGCCGACCCAGACGATGACGGCCGAGGTGCCGACTCCGACGGGCTGGAAGAGGATCCACAGCGAGCAGATCAGCAGCAGAATGCCCGTCAGAATGGTCCATCCGGCGCCGGAGATCTCCAGCGTGCGCATGTCGCTGCCCAGTCCGATGGTGGAGAAGGCACGCATCAGCAGCCAGAAACCCAGCAGCAGCGGCAGCATCGTGGCAGCCAGAGCGACGTTGAAGATCAGCACCAGACCGAGGATCATCTCGATGATGCCGCCGGCGAGCATCCAGCCGCGGCCTGTGATGAAGTGGCGGTTGGCGGCCGAGAGCACCACCTCCAGGATGCCGGCCAGCAGGATCACCCATCCCAGCAGCATCGAGAGCTCCAGATAGCTCCGCGCCGGGAAGAGGAAGATCAGTATCCCGACCGCCAGCAGAAGGAGGCCGACCGCGAGCAGCAGCCACCAGTAGCGGATAGCCTGTTTCGAACTTTCGAGCAAAGCGTGCAGTTTTTTCATCGTAAGCGGAATTTGTTCTTCGGTGCAGGGTGCAATTCGCGTGCCGGAGCGTGCGGCCGAGGGTGGGGAGCGGCCGCCGCCGTGGATTTTTTCCACACCGCATGGGGTGTCATTCCACACCCGGGGAGCGGAGGCCGTCTGTTTAATGGATTGACTGATAGTGTGGTGTGAAATTTGTTGCGGCGTGGCACTCCGATTGGTCGGGAAGAGATCAAACCCGAATTCTTGGATATGGAAAGATTTGACCTCTTCAGGTTGAACAGGCGAGTGTTGCTCGTGTTGTCCCTGTTGTGCTGTACGTGGGGCGCGGCGTGGGCCGACGAAACCCCCGATGATCCCGCTTCGGCGGCCGATCGCGAACTCCCCGACCGGGTGGTCTCCGGACTGGTCTCCGACGTGCAGGGGAATCCCCTGGTCGGTGCCACGATCGTCGTCAAGGATGCCCCGACGATGCAGGGAACCATCACCGGCCCGGACGGCCGCTTTTCGCTGAAGGTCCCGGCCCGTTCGACCCTCGTGATCACCTATGTCGGCTTCAAGAGCCTGCGCTTCCCGGTGCTGAACCGCACGGAACTCGACATCGTCCTCGAGGAGGAGAGCGAACGGCTGGACAACGTCGTGGTGGTCGGCTACGGTACGCAGGAGAAGTCCGACCTGACGGGCTCCATCGCCTCGATCAAGGCCTCGGACATCAAGGATACGCCGGCGCGTTCGGTGGCCGAGGCGCTGCAGGGCAAGGTGGCCGGCGTGATGGTCACCAAGACCAGCGGCAAACCCGGTGCGAGCTCCGATATCGTGATCCGCGGCGTGGGGTCGATCAACGGTCTGAACCCGCTGTTCGTCATCGACGGCGTGGCCTGCGAGAACAGCACCGACTACAACCTCAATGACATCGAGTCGATCGAGGTGATCAAGGATGCCAGCGCCGCAGCCATCTACGGTTCGCGGGCCGCCGGCGGCGTGGTGCTCATCACCACGAAGAAGGGCACCTATAACTCGAAGGCCAGACTCGCATTCACGAGCCACGTCGGCGTGCGCCAGTATACGGACATGTACCGCATGCTCGGCACCGAAGACTACATCCGCGTCATGCAGGAGATGGGCTTCAACTATTCGATCTGGAGCGACCCCTCGTCGCTGCCCGACACCGATTGGGTGAGCGAGATCTACCAGCCCGGCATCGAGCAGAGCTACAACCTCTCGCTCACGGGCGGCAGCGAGCGCTTCCGCTACTACCTCTCGGGCTCGTACGAGCGTGAGAACGGCATCCAGATGAACAACTACTGGGAGCGCATCTCCTCGCGGCTGAACGTCGACTACCGGGTGGCGCCGTCGCTGACCGTCGGGACGCGGATCTATCTGGCGCGCCTGCGCGGCAACCCCTACACGGAGTCCTTCCCGTGGGTCTCGATCCCCTACATGAGCATCTACGACGAGTCGGGCGACTTCGCGGCCATCCCGCCGGGAATCGACTTCTCGGGGGCCAATCCCGTGGCCGACATCGCCTACCATCACCGGAAACAGTCGGATCTGGTGGCCAACGGCGACCTCTACATCGACTGGGAGATCGTCAAGGGACTGAAGCTCAACCTGACGGGCTCGGCCCAGCTGGGCGGCGGCTACGACGACAATTTCTCGGAGGCCAACACGCTGGGGCGCTCTCCCTCGAAGGACAGCTACACCAAGGCGCTGGACTACGCCGAGCAGTACACCTTCACGGCGACACTCTCCTACGAGCGCCTCTTCGCCGGGAAGCACGACCTGCGCGTGATGGTCGGCTACGAGGCCAAGCGGTCGCAGCTGGCCGACCTCTCGTCGACGGCCTCCGACTTCCCGATCAACAACCCCGAGTCGTTCGCCCTGTCGACCAACCCCACCAAGAGCGCTTCGGGCGCCCTGTCGGAGGATCGCTTCCTGTCGCAGTTCGCCCGTCTGAACTACACCTACGACAACCGTTATCTGCTGACGATGAACGTCCGTCGCGACGGTTCGCCCAAGTTCGGCCCCAAGCACCGCTGGGGAGTCTTCCCTTCGGTCTCCGTCGGGTGGAAGATCTCCGAGGAGCCCTTTTTCCGGGCGTGGAATCCGTCGTGGGTCTCGATGATCAAGCCGCGCTTCAGCTGGGGCATCCTCGGCAATGACCAGGCTCTGAACAGCTTTGCCTACATGGCGGCCTTCCAGAACGTCACGAGCCACTCGTTCGACGGCACGTCGGCCGTCGGCGGCTACAACAACATCAAGGTCATCAACGAGGATATCCGCTGGGAGTCGATCTACACGACCGACGTGGGTCTGGATGTGGATCTCTTCCGCAACCGCCTCTCGATCTCGTTCGACTGGTATCAGCGCATCACCCGCGACATGATCTATGCCCTTTCGGTGCCCAACTCGTCGGGAATCACCTCGCCCTCGTCGCTGACGACGATGAGTACGATGCCGGTCAACCTGGGACGCATCGACAACCACGGCTGGGAGCTGCTGGTCAACTACCGCAACAACATCGGCTACTTCAACTACGCCATCGGGGCCAACGTCTCGCAGAACCGCAACCGGGTCGTCGACCTGGGTCTGACCAATGCGGCCATCTACGGCGGCGGAGGCCATCCGAACGAGGGCCCGAGCCCCTGCAAGACGGTCAACGGGCAGCCCATCAGCCAGTTCTGGGGGCTGAAGACCGACGGGATGATCACCTCGCAGGAGGAGATCGACGCCCTGAACGCCCGGGCGCAGGCCAACGGCTACGACTACTACCACCAGCGGCTGACCGGTGTGGGCGACCTGCGCTACGTCGACATGAACGGCGACGGCACGATCAACGACGACGACTGTACGTTCATCGGCAATCCGTGGCCCACGGTGCAGTACGGCTTCAACCTCTCGCTCGAGTGGCGCGGCATCGACTTTCGGGCCGACTTTACGGGTGTGGCGGGCAACGACGTGCTGAATCTGGCCAAATCCTATACGCAGAGTCTGCAGGAGAGTTCGAACACCACGTCGGAGATCTTCGGCGCCTCGTTCTTCATGGGCAACGGACTGACCGACCGTCCGCGCGTCATGGCCCTCGATGCGTCGAACGGCAACGTCCCGGTCAAGGACCCCAACTACAACTACCAGAAATATTCGGACTACTTCATCGAGGACGGCTCCTACCTGCGGCTGCGGACCGTGACGCTGGGCTACACCTTCCCGAGGCGGTGGACGCGCCGGGCGAAGATTGACCGGCTGCGGATCTATGTCTCGGCCACGAACCTCTGGACCCTGACGGGCTTTACGGGTCTCGATCCCGAATTTTCGAATACCACGAAGACTGCCTACGGTGTCTACTACGGCAGCACCTATCCGCAAACCCGGATGTTCTCGTTCGGTCTGGATTTGAACTTTTAAATCCCTGTTGAATCATGAAACGCATTCTGCGAAAAATAGCTCTTTCCGCCACGGTGCTGGGTGCCGCGGCGATGATGAATGCCTGCGGCAGCGACTGGCTGGAGCTGAGCGATCCCAACTCGCTCTCGCCGACCAATTTTCCCAAGAAGATCGAACACGTTGATCTGTTGGTCAATTCGGTCTACGGCGCCCAGCACCACTGGTGTTTCCTGGGCAACTACTGGGCCGGGTACGTGATGTACTGCCTCGACCATACGATCGACATGCTCTGGCACGAGGATCCGGCCTGGATCGACATCTGCGCCGGGGAGGTCAAGGCCGGCAACAACAAGGTCACCGATCCGTGGACGGCCCTGAGTCTGGGCATCTACTACGCCAACACGGCCCTGGAGGAGATCGCCTCCTACCGCACCACGGCTCCCGAGACCGAAACCGAGGCGCTGAACAACTACGAGGGGGAGTGCCTCTTCTTCCGCGCCTATTACTGGTGGCACATGTTGTCGCTCTACGGCGAACCCGATGCCGAAGGGGTCGGGATCCCCATCGTGCGGACGGTCCCCAGGACGCTGGAGGAGATGTACATCGGCCGGGAGAAGACCGGCGCATGTTATCAGGCGATCATCGAGGATCTGGACCGGGCCGTGGATCTGCTGACGCAGACCGATCCCCATCGGGTGACGGTGTGGGCCGCCAAGGCCTTCCGGGCCAAGGCCTGCTTCTTCGCCGGGCAGCGGGACCTGGCCCGCACCTACCTGGAGGATTGCATCGCCAACAGCGGCAAGACGCTCGAGACGTTCGACCGTTACCGCATGATGTTCAACGGGTACGATGCGTATGAATACAACAGCGAATCGTTCTACGAGATGGGCAACCGGGCCGATCCGACCAGCGGCTCGGCCTACGGAAGCCCCAATACGGGTTCGACCCTTTCGCTCTACTATCCGCCCTTCTGCATCGCGCCGGACGGCACGCGCACGGCCATGTCCTACGGCAACCAGTACATGCACGACCGCAATCTGGGGCGCTTCGGCTATACGGATCCGGCTCCGCAGTCCGCGGCGGTGATGAAGACGCGCCAGGGGGCCGACGGACAGACGGAGTACTACCTCGACGAGGCCTATCTGGCCCTGCAGCAGAAGCACCGTGACGAACTGGGCCGCGAGGCGGATGGTCCCGATCCGCGGCTGTACGTCTGCGCGCTGCAGCCCTTCGTCGACGAGGTGCAGATGACCATCGACGGCGTGAATGCCACGCGCAAGGTGGCGCAGGTCGACTTCGGCAAGTGGTGGGAGGATACCTCCGCCTCGACGGGCAACGACCCCGAGACTTTCTACGGATGGCCCGTGCGCAAGTACAATTTCCTCGAGGGGCATCTGCTCGACGCCACGCGCAACGTCGCCGGTTACAACATCTACTTCCTGCGTCTGCCGGAGATCTACCTGATGTACGCCCTGCTGCTCCGCGACGAGGATCCCTCCACGGCGCTCGAATATGTGAACAAGGTGCACCGCCGGGCCTACAACTATCCGGTGGATGCCCCCTCGGAGGTGGACTACCGATCGCTCTCGGACCGCACCCGCACGGTCGATGCCACGGACCATCTGGCCAACGATCCGCTGCTCTACGAGTTGTGGGCCGAGATTTTCGGCGAGATGCGCTGGTGGGAGTACGTGCGGCTGCTGGATCTGGGCGAGAAGGAGAAGGACTACTACAAGACGATCTCGGGCCCGGGCTCCTCGAAGACCAACATCGTCTGGAAGGAGACCAACTACGCCATGCCGATTCCGACGTCGGAGTTCGAGAACAACCCCAATCCGGCCATGGTCCAGACCCCCGGCTATTGATCGCAGTCAGATATCTCTCGGAGCGGAGTCTCCGGATGTAAGATCACCCCTGTGCCTTTATGGCGCAGGGGTGATCTTTTCATGAGTTTTCTCCGTTTTGGGGGCGTTGGGCAGGATCGGGCGTTTTCGAAGTGTCGGTCCCGGCGATGGATGCTTTGACCCTCTTGCGCCCGTCGGATGCTACCGGCGGCCGTTGAGGGTGATCATGTCGCAGAGCGTGGTGTTGAAATCCACGGCTGCAAGCAGCCGCTCGAGGCAGAGATGCATGCGGTAACGCCACTGGTAGCGCGGAATGGCCGGGATGTTGATCCGCTCCCTGTGCGGGTCCGGAGCGCGCAGCGTCTCGTCCATCGCGAGCCAGTCCTGCAACGGCAGGATGGCGAACATCGACGGCGAAGCGAGGTGCATGGAGATGATTCGCTGGCAGATCCACGGCTCACAGCTCTGCGGTACGTCGCCGTCGGCATGCAGCACCTCGCGGAAGAAGCGCGTCGAGAGCTGCCGGTCCTCCTCCCACCAGGCCCGCAGCGGATTCATGTCGTGGGTCGAGGTGGTGCAGACGCTCAGATAGGGGTAGCGCGACGGATCGGCGAAGGTCTCGCCCATCGTCTTGGGCATGCGCTGCACCTCGAGCGAGAGGATCTGCAGCGTGCGCATCGTTTCGGGAACGCAGTCGGGAATCATCCCCAGATCCTCACCGCAGGCCAGCATGTCCGTAGCGGTCAGCAGAACGGGGAGCTTCCGCATGGCCGACTCCTTCCAGAAGAGGTTGTGACGGCGGTAGAAGAAGTCGTTGTGCAGCCGGTTGAACGACTCCTGCTGCCATTCGGGCAGCCGCTGCCACGAACGGGTCCTGCGTCCGTCAATCCGGGGGTGGAAGTACCCCTTGCGGCGGGGATCCTCGACGAAGAGCACGTCGTCGAGCAGCGTCATCAACCCCTCGCGCAGCCGTACGGTCTCGGGATCATCGCCCGGCAGCTGCTCGGCCGCCCGGCGCTGCGTGGCGAACTCTTCGCGCAGACGCCCCTGCTGCAGGCAGCGCCGGCGGAAGGTGTCAACCAGCGGACCGAAGATCTCCCCGAGGGTTGCGTCGTCGAGCGGCGGAGTGGTGTAGAGCCCCTTCGTCAGGTCGAATCCCATCCGTTGCAGCTCCTCGGCCGGATAGGGCAGCGCCGGGTTGAAGTGCCCCAGCAGTCCGTGGATCGCCTCCGAGGGGATTTCCCAGATGCGGAAGAAGCCGAGGATATGGTCGATACGGTAGGCGTCGAAGTATTCGGCCATCTTCCGGAGCCGGGCCTGCCACCAGGCGTAGTGGTCGCGGGCCATGCGCTCCCAGTCGTAGGTCGGGAAGCCCCAGTTCTGACCCTCGGTCGAGAAGGCGTCGGGCGGGGCACCGGCCTGGGAATCGAGGTGGAAGAGGTGGGGTGACTGCCAGGCGTCGGCACTCGTGCGGCTGACGCCGATCGGCAGGTCGCCCTTCAGCACGACGCCCCGGCTGTGGGCGTAGCGGCGAACCTCGGAGAGCTGCAGGTGCAGGTAGAACTGCACGTAGCAGTGGTAGGCCACCTCGTCGCGCCGTTGCAGGCAGTAGGCCTCGACGCGTTTCTGGTTGTAGCGGGACAGGTCGCCCCATTGCGTGAAATCGGCCGTGTGGTGTTCGTCGCGCAGCGTGCAGTAGGCCGCATAGGGCAGCAGCCACGAGCGGTTCTCCGCCAGAAAGGCCTGATAGTCGGGGCGTGAGGCCGTATAGGCGGCATTGCGGGCAAAGGCTTCGCGCAGCAGCCGCTGCTTGGTGCGGTTGACGCGTTCGTAGTCGACCTCGGGCAGGGCGTTCAGCTCGTCGCGCAGGCGGCGGTAGGCGTCGTCCTCGACCACGCCCGCCTCGGTCAGGCGCAGGAACTGCGGATGGAGCGCAAAGCTCGAATTGGCGTTGTAGGGGTAGGAGTCCTCCCACGTGCCGGTCATCGAGGTGTCGTTGACCGGCAGCACCTGGATGACGCGCTGATGCGTCGCCGCGGCCCAGTCGACGAGCAGTTTCAGATCGAGGAACTCCCCGACGCCGAAACTCTCTGCGGAGCGGAGCGAGAAGACCGGAATGGCCGTTCCGGCACTCCGCCAGCGGCGCTCCGGAAAGCGGGCCACCAGCGAGGCGTCGAGCCGGATCTCACCCTCGGCGACGGGCTCCTCCCAGCGGCGGTTGTCGCCCTCCTCCCACTGCAGGGGGCGCAGCGTTGCCCGGTCGGCGATCAGCAGTTTGTATTCGCATCCCGCGGGCAGCGAGCAGGCGCAGCCCCAGACGGGGAAGTCGATGTCGTCGAGCGGCACGATGCGCTGCCAGTTGTCCAGGGCCTGGGAGGCCAGCGCCAGCGTCTCGTCGGAGTGGATGGCGGGTTCGACCACCCACAGCCAGACCGAGGCCTGCGTGGGTCGGACGCCGATGCCGGCCGGAGCGGACGTTTCGTCGCGGGTATCCGTGCAGGCGGCGCGGCCGAAGATGCCGTGGGTGAAGGCCGTGGAGTAGAACGCCGCATCGGGGCGCAGCTCCTGCCAGCGGTCGCGGATGCGAAGTGCCGTGCGCGGCGGAAATTCGGGCGGCAGTCGGAGCGAATGGGCGTGCCATTCGGTGCGGATGATGCGGCCGTCGCGTTCGACGACATAGCGGTACGAGCGGAGCTGCTCGAGGTTGCGGATCTCGGCCGTTCCCTGCCAGAGATCGTTGCGGGTGTATTCGAGGGCGACTCGGCGCTGGCCGAGCACCACGGCGAGCTGCTCGCCCCAAAGGGTATGGTATTCGATTTCGAAGATGAGTCGCATGATGGGTCGGAGTTCTCGGTTCGGGTTTTGATTCGATCTCTACAAAGATAGAAATTTCGTTCGGATTTCGGAATCTCGGGCCGCTTTTTTTGGTGAGGAGTTCATCCCCGGGCCGCGACGGTCGGGGGGCTGCCCGATGGAGCACCGGAACGGGCGGAGTCCTGTGCGGCGGCCGATGTCCCGAACCCCGTGGCCGACAAAAATCGGCCGAAGGGGGCCGGGGTTGCGAAAAAATCCGTATCTTTCGTCTGACGACCAACCAAAACTGCTACACGCGTATGAAATTCTTTATCGACACGGCGAATCTCGACCAGATTCGCGAAGCCCACAAACTGGGTGTTCTCGACGGCGTCACGACCAACCCGTCGCTCATGGCCAAGGAGCACATTCGCGGCGAGGAGGCCTGCAACCGCCACTATGTGGAGATCTGCCGCATGGTCGGCGGCGATGTCAGCGCCGAGGTCATCGCCACGGATTTCGAGGGGATGATCCGTGAGGGCGAGGCGCTGGCGGCCCTCGATCCGCACATCGTCGTGAAACTCCCCTGCACGGCCGACGGCATCCGCGCCGTCCGATGGTTTGCCGACCGGGGCGTGCGGACGAACTGCACGCTGGTCTTCTCGGTGGGGCAGGCCCTGCTTGCGGCCAAGGCCGGGGCCACCTACGTCTCGCCCTTTGTCGGGCGGTTGGACGATATCTCGGAGGACGGCGTCGGGCTGGTGGCCCATATCGTGCGCGTCTACCGCACCTACGGATTCAAGACGCAGGTGCTGGCCGCCTCGATCCGCCATACGCACCACATCATCCAGTGTCTGGATGCCGGAGCCGACGTGGTGACCTGTCCGCTTCAGGCCATCCTCGGCCTGTTGAAGCACCCCTTGACCGAGAGCGGTCTAGCGCAGTTCCTGGCCGACCATGCCCGCGTCAATCAGGAGTGATTGCGGGGGCGAATCCAGGTCTGCAACCTGCCGGCGGAGTCTTTACGGGCTCTGCCGGCGTCGTTTCGGGCCGCCCTCCCGGCCGCTTAGCCGATCAGTTTCGTCAGCCGGCTCTCCGGTGCATCGGGGAACAATTCGCGGAAGTGGTCGTGGATGCGTACATGGGATTCGTCGGGCGTACGGTCGATCGTGAGCGGGCCGTAGAGCGCCTCGGGCGTCATGTAACGCGCCACGCCCCAGCCGTAGGGGTTGCCGTGGCGGTCGGTGTTGTATTCGAAGTCGGCGATGACGAGCCGCCCCTCCATCTGCAGCCGCGTCAGAATCGGGTCGAGCGAGACCTTCTCATCCTCCGGAATCTCCGATTCGGGATCCGTCGGACGGCGGCGTCCGCGTCCCCGGGCAAAGCCGAGCATGCGGCGCAGCTCCTGAATCGTGGCCGAGCCCTCGACCTCGATCGTCTGCAGCACCACATCGTCCAGTGCCGCGGCATCCTCGTTGGGGGCCAGCAGCCGCGAGCGACGGTAGTTGACCCAGTCGGGCAGCCACTCCCAGCTGACGAATCCCGCCTTGCGGTTGAAGAACTTGCCGTAGGCGCAGTGTCCTTCGCGGATGACGGGGCCTTTCCACTCCCAGGCCCCCTCCTCGTCGGTGAACCAGTACTCCGGAGCGATCATCTCCTCGATCGAGAAGCCGGGGATGCCGCAGCGGAAAAAGGGGAGAAAGCCCATCTGCAGACAGCGCTCCTCCACGTCGGTCGAACTTTTCAAGCAATCTTTCATCCTGATTCCGTATTTCGGTTCCGTTGCAGCCTTGGAGCAGCCTCTCCGGCCGGTGCGGTTGCGGGGGGGCGCGGAGCGGGGGCTTCCTCTGCCGCAGCGGAACGTTGTCCGACAAATTTACCGTTTAATTTTCAAAAACGACGTGCTTTCCCGGACAAAGTTGACCGCGGAAGGCCCGGCTTGTCGCTTCGTCCCCTCCCGGCAAAGCTGCCGGTCGGAAGCCGGACAGCAACCCCGGATACCGGCCGTTCAGCCCTTCCGGCGGGCCGTGACGTTTTGTGGTATGTGCGAAAAATCGTATCTTTAGTCCGTGATCCGCCGGATCAGAGGCGTGCATGCGTGATGTGAGATCGGTTTATCGGCTTATTGCCAGAAGGTTGGCCGGGCTGTTCGAAAAAGGAACCGAAAGACTCCTGCCGATCGTTGCAATCTTCCCGCTCCCGGCCTGTCGCACAGTCTGCGGCCCGGAAACCGGCGGATCATGTGAAAAGTTTTTTACATTTTTCAGGGATGCGTGGCTACGCAACCCCCCCCCTTGTTCGGAGAGTTATCGGAACAGCGCCCTGGGTAATTTTCGATCGTCTGAATGAAAATGTCGGACCTGGAAAAAGTGAAAGATAAAAACAAAGAGCTCGCAGACCTGCTTGTCTCCGTCAGCGAGAACAACGATTACGCCTTTCGGGTTTTCTACGATCTCTATTACCGGAACGTCTTCCGGTTTGCCTATTATTTTCTCAAAAACCGGGAGGCCTGTCGCGAGGTGGTGAGTAATGTCTTCGTTGCCGTCTGGAAATCACGCGTGTCGCTGCGGCAGATCGTCAATGTCGAGGCCTATCTCTATGTCGTGGTGCGCAACGAGGCCAACCGCTATCTGAAACGGAGTCAGTCTCGTCCCCGGAGCCTTTCGCTCGACGATGTCCCGGCCGTGGTGCTCGACCGCCGGGGCGATGTCTCTCTGCAGGACGGAGAGGCGTCGGACAGCCGTCTGATCGATTCTGAAGTCGAGGAGCTGCTCAACCGGCTGGTCGGCGATCTGCCGGAGCGCTGCCGCATGGTGTTTCTGCTCAGCCGTTCGGAGGGACTCTCGGTGCGGGAGATCGCCTCGATGCTCTCGATCTCCGAGAGTACCGTGCGGGTGCAGATCAAGATCGCCGTGGACCGGATCCTGGAGGGCCTTCGCCGCTATTACCCCGATCTGAAACTGATCACGCTGTTGCTGCTGCTCTTCTCGGACAGGCTTTGATCATCGAAAAATGACAAAATCTGAAAAAAAACCGCGGTTCCCATAAACGGAATCGCGGCTTTGTTACTCTATATTGGTGTAACGGGATAAAATGCAACTGCAGATGCAAGACAAAAACCGCGAAACAACGACGAATCCGACGTCCGACAGTCGGAGCTGGACCGAACTTGTGGATGCCGTGCGGATCAATCCGGAGGTGGATGCCATGGCCGATGCCATGCGGGAAGAGGTGTGGAGGAGTGTGCACTCCAGAATCCGTCGGCAGGGACGCTGGATGCGGATCGGCCGCTGGGCTGCGGCGGCCGTGGTGATGGCGGGCGTTGTCTGCGGCAGCTGGATGCTGGGCGGCATGCGCACCGAACGCCGACTGGAGGCCTCGGCCTTGCCGGTGAGCGTCTCCACGCCGCTGGGCGTGAAGTCCGAGGTGGTGCTGCCCGACGGTTCGTACGTGCAGCTCAACGGCGGTACGCGGATCGTCTATCCGGCCATCTTCGGCCGCGAGCGACGGGTGACGGTCGAGGGCGAGGCCTATTTCGAGGTGGTGCACGACGAACGCAAACCGTTCGTCGTGACGACGGGGTCGATCGTCTCGACGGTCCTGGGCACCACCTTCAACGTGCATGCCTACCCCGAGGATGACGACTGCCGGATCACCCTGGCCTCGGGTGCCCTGAGGGTCGATGGCGCCCCCGGGTCGCGCAGCGTGGTGCTGATGCCCGGCGAACAGGGCTTCTTCAATCGCCGAAGCGGCCTGCTCACGCTGCGGACGGTCAATGTCGAACAGGAGCTGTCGTGGCGCGAGGACAAACTCTATTTCCGGGGCGAACCGCTCGAATCCATCGTCCGGACCCTCGAACGGCAGTTCAATGTCGATATCGTGATCTCCGATCAGGCGTTGTGCGGCGTGCGCTTCACGGGTGAGTTCGTCGACGGGGAGAATATCCACGAGATCATGCGGATCATTTCGAGCGACAGCCGCATCCTCTACCGCAACTACCGGAACCATTTCGAACTCTACAGGAACCGATAAACATCCATTTTTTCTACAACCTAAACTTCAAACCGTATGTGTAAAAATTCTACTCGCGGGGGAATCACTTCCCCCCCCCTCCGAAAAATGCTCGGAATGGTGGCGCGACGCTTGGGCAGCCTGCTGATTGTCAGCTGGTTCCTGCTGTCGTCGCAGGTGCTTTATGCGCAGAATCCCGTTATCACGCTGTCGCTCAGGAACGTCACCGTGCGGGAGATGATCGATGCCGTCAAGGCGAAGAGCGGCTATTCGTTCTGGTATCGCGAAAGCGAAGTCGACCTGCAGAAACGGGTCTCGGTCGAGGCGCAGGAGCAGCCCGTGCTGAAGGTGCTCGACGGAGCCCTTGCGGATCAGGGCCTTCTGGCCAAAATCGAGGGCCGTCATATCGTCCTCTACAAGGCGGCTCCCGGAGCCGGCAAGGAGTATCTGCTCTCGGGCCGCGTGGAGTCGGAGTCGGGCGAACCGATCGTCGGAGCCACGGTGCTCGTCGAGGGGACGACCCGGGGCGTGGTGACCGATTCGAAGGGCGAATTCACGCTCGAAGTGGCGGAAGGCGCCCGGCTGAATGTCTCCTACATCGGCTATGATGCCGCTCAGGTCGAGGTGGGTAACCGCACCCGGGTGAGCGTCGTGCTCAAGGAGGATACCACGCGCATCGACGATGTGGTGGTGGTCGGTTACGGCGTGCAGAAGAAGGTCAACCTGACGGGTTCGGTCGCCGTGCGCAACATCAAGGAGGTCGAGAACCAGCCCATGACCCACGCTTCGCAGGCCCTCTACTCGATGCCCGGTGTCTACATCAACCAGGCCTCGTCGAAACCCGGCAGCGACGGTGCCACGATCCGCATCCGCGGCGTGGGGACCATGAGCAGTGCGAGCCCGATGGTGCTGGTCGACGGTATGGAGTATTCGCTCGACGAGCTGAACCCCAGCGACATTGAGACGATCTCGGTGCTGAAGGACGCCTCGGCCTCGATCTACGGCTCGAAGGCTGCCAACGGCGTGATCCTGATCACGACCAAGCAGGCCCGCAAGGGGGCTCCGGTGGTGAAGCTGAGTGCCAACTTCGGCGTGCAGTCCGCCACCTACGTGCCCGACGTGGTGACCGACCCGATCCAGTACATGCGCATGCGCAACCAGGCCGAACTCAACGAGGGCAAACTGACGGTCACCTATGCCGAGGACGACATCCTCGAGTATCAGGAGGGCATGAAGCACGACCCCTATACCTATCCGGCTTCGGACTGGTATGACCTGTGCTATCAGAACGGCTTCCTGCAGCAGTACGACGCCAGCGTCACGGGCGGTACGGACAAGATCTCCTACACGCTCAACGGCGGTTACATGAACCAGCGCGGTATCATGGTGGCCAACGACGACGCCGAGCGCTTCTCGTGGAACATGAAGGTCAACGCCCAGGTGACCAAACGTCTCAAACTGGGCGTCAGCCTGCTGGGCAACCTGCGCTACAACACCGACCCGATCTACGGCATATCGACGACGGTCAACGTCATCAACCGTGCCCTCCCGATCTTCGGTACGCAGCTTCCCGACGGAAAGTGGCTCTCGACGTGGCTCTCGACGCCGGGCCGCAACAACCCCGAAAACCCCCTCATGGAGCTGCACGAGGGTAATACCCGCCGCCAGTACCATCGCATGCTGGGTCAGGTCAACATCAGTTACGACCTGCCGTGGGGCATCAAGTACAACGCCAACCTGGGATACGTCAAGATCGACCACTATTCGAAGGACTTCAAGCACGCGATGTACACCTACAACCCCAAGACCATGGAGCGCAAGGACTTCAGCCCCTACGTGTCGGCCAAGGACTGGGACAACAACTCGATCAACTACACCTTCTACAACACCCTTTCGTGGGGCAAGAGCTTCGGCGGCAAGCACAATTTCAACGTCATGGCCGGTACGGAGTACAAGCGTTACGACAGCAAGAACTTCCAGGCCAAGAAACGCGACTATTTCAACAATCAGCTGACGGCCCTCTCGGTGGGCGCCACGATGGATGGGATCACCGGCGGTTCGTCGCTCGAACTGCTCTTCTCCTACTTCGGCCGCATCACCTACGACTACAAGGAGAAGTATCTGCTCGACGTGACGGCCCGTTACGACGGCTCGTCGAAATTCGCCAGGGGCAACCGCTGGGCCTTCTTCCCGGCCGTGTCGGTCGGCTGGCGCATCGACAAGGAGAGCTTCATGGAGAACGCTCGTGCGATCGACGTGCTGAAGCTCCGCGGATCGGTCGGCGAGATGGGTAACCAGGCCATCGGCAACTACGAGTATCTGATGGCCGTGGTGGCCAGCAGCGCCTACAACTACAGCTTCGGCGACGTGCTCTCGGGCGGTGCCGCGATCAAGGACTTCGTCGACGAGAACATCTCCTGGGAGACCACCCGTACCTACAACCTCGGTCTGGATTTCGAGGCCTTCGACCACCGGCTCCTCTTCAGCGTGGACCTCTACAAGAAGCGCACCGAGGGTATTCTGCGCGACGTGCAGATCCCGGCCCAGATCGGTAACCTCACCGGCCCGAAGCAGAACATCGGCGTGGTGGCCAACGACGGTTTCGAGCTGAACCTGCAGTGGAGAAGCTCGATCAAGGATTTCCACTACAGCATCGGCGGTAACTTCTGCTACAACAAGAACATCGTCGTCGACCTCGACGGTCAGGAGTACATCAAGACCTTCAACATCATCCGCGAGGGCGATCCCATCGACGCCTGGTATCTCTATCAGGCCGACGGATTCTACAACAGCTACGAGGAGATTGCCAATTCGGTGACCGTCGGCAGCGGCGTCAAGCCGGGCTACATCCGCTACAAGGATCTCAACAACAACGGCCAGATCGACGACGGCGACCGTGCCGTGAGCGGCAATCTGACCCCGAGCATCACCTACGCCTTCAACCTCGGACTGGGATGGAAGGGGCTCGAGTTCTCGGCCCGTTTCCAGGGCGTTGCCGATGTCAGCACCTATCTGTCGGGCAACCTGGCCGCCCCGTTCTGGAACGGCGCCGGCGTGCTCAAGGAGTGGGCCACGGATGCCTGGACCCCCGAGAACCACAATTCGCGGCTGCCGATCCTCCACACGGCAACGGGTGCTCCCGAGATGCACGACTACAAGAACACGCAGTGGCTCTACGATGCCTCCTACCTGCGATGCAAGCAGCTGCAGCTCTCCTACAATCTGCCCAAGCGCTGGATCTCGAAACTCGGTATGAGTTCCTGCCAGATTTTTGTCAACGGCGAGAATCTCTTCACCTTCTCCCCGCTGAAGATGTTCGACCCCGAGATCGACCTCTCGTCGACCAATCTGATGCAATATCCTTCGCTGAAAACGATCAACTTCGGCTTCAACATTACATTCTAACCGTCCAAACTGCTGAAAAAAGATGAAAAAGATAGTGTTCGGACTGATGCTTTGCGGAACTGCGGTACTCGGTTCCTGCAATCTCGATACCGTCCCCACCGACAAATATACGGTCGAGACGTTCTGGCAAACCGAAGAGGGTACCGAGGCCGCCATGACCGGCTGTTACAACGTACTGGTCAGCGACGCGCTGTTCGGGGGCTCGACTCCGCTCATGGAGGATACCGCCACCCCGAATGCCTACAACTACAACAACTCGGGCGGTTACAACGTCATCGCCCTGGGTACGCATACGCCCAACAGCTCGGGCGTGATCCCCAACCGCTGGAAGAAGTGTTACGAGGGAATCGGCCGCTGCAATACCCATCTCAACCGGCTGCCCGGTGCGGTCATTGCCGATGATCGCCGCGTGCAGATGGAGGGTGAGGCCAAGTTCCTGCGGGCACTCTACTACTACATGCTGGTGACCTACTACAACGGCGTTCCGCTGATTCTCGACGAACCGGTCTATTCGCACGGATCGCTGCCGCGGGCCTCGCGCGAGGAGGTGGTCAATGCGATTCTGAACGACCTGAACGACATCATCGACCGCGAGCTGCTCGACTGGAAATGGGCTGACAAGGAGGATCAGGGTCGTGCCACGCGCGGTGCGGCCATGGCGCTCAAGGCCAGGCTGCTGCTCTTCGAGGCCAGCCCGCTGCTCAATACGGCCAACGACGTGGAGAAGTGGCGCGTGGCGGCCCAGGCGGCTCAGGATCTGATCGACAAGGAGGCGCTGACCGGCTACGACCTCTACGACAACTACCGCAACCTCTTCCTGCCGGCCTACGAGCACAACTGCGAGTGTGTCTTCGACGTGGAGTTCTCGAAGACCAAGAACACGGCCGTCAATACGTTCAACGTCTTCTCGGTGCAGTATCGCAACAACGCGCCGCTGCTCGATCTGGTGCTC
This sequence comes from Alistipes sp. An116, assembly GCF_002161005.1. Classification (NCBI taxonomy): domain Bacteria; kingdom Pseudomonadati; phylum Bacteroidota; class Bacteroidia; order Bacteroidales; family Rikenellaceae; genus Alistipes; species Alistipes sp. An116. Next base: position 6,714 of record NZ_NFLR01000017.1, on the reverse strand, counting down.
GACTACGAGACGACCTCGGGAGGTGCCGCCACCATGGGCAAGTACGACAATCTGGATCCGCGTTTCGCCGCCACGATCTTCTATCCCGGCTCCACGTTCCTGGGCAAGGCGCACTGCTCGGCCTCGGAGATCTGCCAGTTCACGGGTTTTGCCCACAAGAAGCTTACGATCTACGACGAGCAGGCACGGGATTCGGACGATGCGAACGGTGACGTGAACTACATGTTCATCCGCTATGCCGACGTGCTGCTGATGTTTGCCGAGGCGCAGAACGAGGTGGATGCAACGCCTTCGAATGCCGTGTACGACGCCCTGAACCGCGTCCGCGAGCGGGCCGGCATGCCGACCTTCCTCTACGGCTCGAAGACCAAGGACGAGATGCGCGAGATCATCCGTCACGAACGCCGCATCGAGTTCGCCGGCGAGGGTCTCTACTACAACGACATCCGCCGCTGGCGGACCGCCGAGCGGGTGATGAATGCCGTGATCCAGGATTACGCCGGGACCGACATCGCCGTGCGGGCCTTCGACCCCGATCGGGACTACTGGTGGCCGATTCCGGCGGATCAGCTGCTGTTGAACAAGAATCTGGTTCAGAATCCCAATTATTGATCTGTATAAACGGTTGAATAACGAACATGAAACGAATTCTGTGCTTCCTGCTGGGGCTGCTTTTCCTGCAGGGCTGTAACAAGGATGAGGACCCGGTGCCGTATGTGCCCTGGCGTCCCGGCGATCAGACGGAGGAAACCATCGATCTGGAGGATGCCACGCAGGTGATGATCCTTCCCGAACAGGCCAAAAACCGCATCGTGATGGTGGACCAGCCGACCGGCAAGGTGGCCTGGGAGTGGACGGCGGCCGACAGCGGCCTTTCGACCGCGGAACAGGGGTGGTTCGAACTCCCCGACGAGGCCAAACCGGTCTACAACCGCACGTGCCTGCTGGTTACGGCTTCGGGCGGAGGCGTTGCCCTGATCCGCATCGCCGACAAGAAGGTCCTCTTTTACGCCAAGCCGGGCGGCAATCCCCACTCGGCCGAGGTGCTGCCCGACAAGAACATCGTGGTGGCGTCGAGCACCGGCAACAAGCTGAGTGTCTATGTCTACGACGAGTCGAAGGCCTATGTGTCGAAAGCGGCCTTCACCACGACGGTCACGTCGGGTCACAACGCCGTCTGGGACCTCACCCGCAACTGCCTGTGGACGGCGGCGGGCACGCAGCTGCTGAAATTCGAGTACAACGGCAACCGCACCGCGCCGCAGCTCACGCAGATCCGATCCTACGACATGCCCTCGGGCAACAGCGAATCGCACGACCTCTCGCCGATCTACGGTGAGGATGCCCTCTACGTGACGACGAACGAGCATGTCTACCGGTTCGACTGTGCACAGGAGAAGTTCCTCGAGGCGGAGATCTTCCAGCAGAACTCGATCAAGAGCGTCTCGACCGGTCCGGAGGGTTATCCGACGCTGGTCATGCGTCCCACGTCGGGAAGCGGCAACTGGTGGTCGGCCGAGGTGACCGATCTTTCGGGCAACCGGTTGTTCAACCGCATGGGGTATCAGATCTACAAGGCTCGCTGGTATGTCGAGAATCCGTTCAGTTACCCCGCCGTACATACGTTGTAAAACCTGAAAAAACCTAAATGAGATGAAAAACTGGCGAAAATATGTGATGCTGGGGGCCTGCATGGCCTCCGCGACGATGCTGATCTCCTGTACGCAGGCGGTCAAGCGCGATACCGAGGAGCAGATCCAGGAGATGACCGTTCCCAAGAAACCCGGCCCGATCACCAAGGTGCCGGCCACGTTGACCTGTAACGGCGGCGAGGAGTTCACCTTCTCCGTCTCGCAGGTCCAGTGGGCCGAGAGCTACGAGTGGACCATTGCCGAGAAGCAGCAGTCGAAGATCCAGATCATCGAGGGCCAGGGGACCAATGTCATCAAGGTCCGGGTGGTCAACGACGACGTGGTGATCCCGGCCCAGACGGTCTCCGTGGTGGCCAGGAACGAACTGGGGACGAGCGGTGTGCGGGAGTACTTCGCCGCCATCACCGTGGAGGTGCCCATCGAGCTGCCGGGCTATACGGTCAAGAAATACGGCAAGCGCTGGTGGATGACCGAAAACTGCCACGAGACGGGTGCCGACGGCAATCTGGGCGTGGCTCCCGACCTGACGGCCTACACGGTTGATGGTCTGGATGCTTCCGTTCTGGAGCGGCTCGATGCGGCCAAGGGACGTTTCTACACCTGGTATGAGGCGATGACCGGCATCTCGGGCTGTACGGCCGAGCAGTGCCCCTATGTGCCGAACTACGAAGGAACCGACGATGTGGGCAATCCCTTCCGTCTCGACGGTACGGAGGAGGGCGAATTCGGTGTTCAGCTGCGCGGCTGCTGCCCCGAGGGGTGGCACGTGGCCAACATCAACGACTGGTGGGACATGTTGATGGCCATCAAGAGCGAATACGCCATTCCGGACGATTTCACCCTGGGCGGATATACCTTCACGGGCGGCCATGACGGGAATCCGGCCAATGCCGCGACCAAGGCTTCGTTCAGCAAGTCGGGCTGTACGGTCAAGAACATGGGCAACGTCGGGGCCTGGCTGCGGGGCGGCAATGGCCGCATTGTCGATGGCGGAGTCTGGCTGCAGTCGAGTCTGACGCTGACCGATGCCGGCGAACCGCTGCTGCAGTTCGTTGACGATGCCGAGCGGATCGGATTCAACTGGTATCCGGTCGGAGCCCGGAAATCTGACGGCTCGTTCAACTCCTCGGCAATGGGCAAGTGGGGCTATCTCTGGTTTATCGGTCAGAATAGTGCGACTACCAGTCGAATGCTGATTATCAGCGCCACGAGTATGAATCTGTCGACGCAGAGTCCGTCGAAGTCGGATGCCTACAACGTCCGCTGTGTGAAGAACTATATCGAATAAGAATAAGAAGATGAAAAAGATGTTGTGGACGGTGGCTCTGCTGCTGGGAACCACCACGCTGTGGGCACAATGCCTCGGCGTGGGCGGTTCGACCAGCAGCATGCGCCCCGAGGCGATGGCGCAGGCGGCCGCGGCCGGCGTCGGGTACGTGGAGATCGGGATCAGCGGCAAGGGTACGCCGGACGAGATCCGCGAAAAGGCGTTGCATGCCAAACAGATGGCCGATCGGGCCGGTTTGAAGGTGTGGTCGTGTCACCTGCCCTTCTCACGCCAGATCGACATTTCGGTGCTCGACGACAGCCTCCGCCGGGCCAACATCGAGTTCCTGACTCGGATGATTGCCATCTGCGGGGAACTCGGACCGCAGCGGCTGGTGCTGCATCCCAGTTCCGAACCGATTGCCGATGCGGAGCGCGAACAGCGCATCCGCAACAGCATCGCTTCGATCGGGATCCTGCGCCGGGAGGCCCGCCGGATCGGCGCCGTGCTGTGTATCGAGGACCTGCCGCGGACGTGTCTGGGGCGGACCTCCGACGAGCTGCTGCGCATCATTGCGCCGTATCCCGACGTGATGATCTGCTTCGACACGAACCATCTGCTCAAGGAGGATCCGTTGCATTTCATCGAGGCGTGCGGCAACCGCATCGCCACGGTACACATCTCCGACTACGACGGTGTGGACGAGCGGCACTGGTTCCCGGGCAAGGGCATCCTCGACTGGCCGGCACTGTACGGGGCGCTGATGAAGGCCGGATACAAGGGGGTCTTCATGTATGAACTCAAGAACGGCGAGGGAACGTTCGATGGAATGGTCTCGTTTTATGAGTCGTTGAACGACAGCTCCCGGGCAAAGGAGTGATTCCGTTGCCGATTGGAAAAGAGCGGGCTGCCTCCGAGAGGCAGCCCGCTCTTTTTTCGGGTCGTACAAGGGCGGTTCGCACGCGAACGTCACGGGTCGTTCGTCGGGTCGATTTTACGTGCTGATACCTCCCTGCGCCGGGCAGCGGTGTGTGGCGAATGAAAATATGGCGCTTGCATCGTCCGAATCTCCGGTTTCCCACGAGGTAATTGCGGGTTTGCTCACCTCTTGGGCGTTGTACCACTGCCCGTAGCACACGAGCCAGATGGCCATGAGGGTGAGTCCCGTCTTTGGGTCGGGCCGTCGGGAAAGCCCAGTAGGATGACGCCCGAGAGGAGGGAGAAGAGTCCTCACACTGCCAGATGGAACCGTAATCGGCGACGCGTGATGTAGAAACGGTCGGGCAGCGTGGTGAGTGCCGAACTGAAGAGCCAATAGCTGAGGAAATAGGTCGAGAGATGCATCAGAATGGCGGCATTGACGTTGTAAAACCGGATCTCGAAGAAGGAGTGAACCGAGTAATTGGCCGCCAGGAGCAGCAGAGCCACGCTCATGATGCGTCGCGAGCGAAGGTAGTTCGCGAAGATGGCCTTGCCGGGAGTCGGGGCCAACAGGAAATAGATGCCGAGGAAGATCATCAACGGCCGGGCGATGCAGAGCGAATATTCGTAAAGCGGATAGTTTATGCGTGTTTGATGCTTGCTTGTGGTCTGCAGGTGATTCCGACTTCTCCAGTTCTTCGTGGCTTCCCGGTTCCTTCTGCCGCTCCGGTTCCTTCTGCCGCTCCGGCCCCTTCTCTCTCCGGGCCCTTCGGTCTTTCCAAGCCTCTTCTCTCTCCGGTTCCTTCTCTTCTCTCTCCGGTTCCTTCTCTTCTCTCTCCGGTTCCTTCTCTTCTCTCTCCGGCCCCTTCTCTTCTCTCTCCGGGCCCTTCTCTTCTCTCTCCGGGCCCTTCTCTTCTCTCTCCGGGCCCTTCGGTCTTTCCAAGCCCCTCTTACTCTCCTGTTCCTCTTGCCTCTTTGCCTTTTTTCGAAGGTCCACACCTTCGGAGCTCACGCTGCCTGCCAAGGCAAAATTACGCAATCATTCAATCGGATGTCTCCACCCCGTGCGAAAAACCTTCCGCACCCGGACAGCCACAAAAAAGGGAGTCTCGACAAAGACTCCCGGGGTGCAATTTGATGAAAGACTATCGAACTTTTATTGAGGATTTTCAGCGTCTGGTTCAATTTGTAGATTATCTGGATGCGAGAGAGGAGTATTTGCCGCCTGTACACTGAAGACAAAGAAGAGTTTCTGATAGGTTGTATTTCTCGTTTTCTTTTGTATGTCAGATCGATATACTATAAGCACCCTTTAATTAATAGGCGGTAGAGGTAGGTGTATTAAGGTGGATACTGTTTGTTGAATATCGCGTACTACTCTCTATGAAAAAATATTTTTCTACTGTACTTGACTTTTCTACTTTTCCTGCTATTTATTTATAAAAGAGAAAATTATGGAAAACAAGAAAAGAATTTACAGAGAATTATCGGACGAAACAAAGCAAAAAATCAGCAACGCCTCAAAAGGTCGTCCTAAATCCCAAAGTCATCGCCAGCATATTAGTCAGGCTATGACTGACTATTGGAAAACCATTCCACATCGTCCAACCCCATCAGATAACCCCCCCCCACAGAGTCCGGGCAGATTGTCTAATAAAAAAGTAGAGACCCATAAATCTCTACTTTCTCATTTTCTATTAACAAAGAGGGGAAATGTAGTTTTCAGAATTCGTTCATTGCTGAAAACTGCGCTAAAAATAAAAAGTTAAACTTTTAATCTTTAATGATAAGATGCGATACAATTAAAATAAAATCCAATTATAAATATCTATTAAATAAGAATATAAACTTTAATATTCTATTTGATTCAAAGAAAAACAATGTTAATGGAGAATATTACTCAAGTCAAGGCAATAATAATATCCCCTTTAATTTATACATAGCAACCAACTATTCTAAACAAACACTAACTATTGAATTTTCAAGTAAAGTATTATTTGATGATTATCCCAAATTGATAACAGCAGAGACTCTTCCCCAATGCTTATACAACCTCAATGATATGGGGATATGCACAATTGATATAGATGGTGTTCTCAAAACAGGTTGTATCACTCAGGCGGATATAACAACAGATGTTTCTTTGGAACTAACTGATGACATCCTGACTGCCTTAAACAACAATGTGGGTAATTACCGCCGATTCAAATGGCAGCATTACGACGGCAAAGGAATCACATTTACAAAAGACATTATTGGAAGAGGCAAAGAGGAAATAAAATTTTATAACAAACGCAAAGAGTTATCCGCTACGGCGCAAAATAGACGATTCCTTGATTTATTAGCAAACAGAGAACAGGTTGAGAACTATTTTTCAGATAAGACACGGATTGAGATTAGCCTGAACACGCAGTCACAAATACGCAACAGCCTGCAAATAGACAATACCTATATTCCAACGTTCTTTGCGGCTGGCGCAAATCCCATCCTTGCTCAGTTTGATAGAATATTTAACAACTCCACAATAGACTCTTCCATTGATATGGACAATTATGATACATGGGCAATGTCCAAGATTTTGGAGTTGTACAACGGGAACCTGCAATTGATCGAACAGGATGTAAGAAGGCTTTACAAATTTCGGTCAGGAGTAAATTCCCGTATGGCAAAGTTTGAGCAACTGAAGCAAATGCAGCAAACTCCGCAGCGTAACATTATCCAAGAAGTGCGCAAGCTTTTGTGTTAATTTAAGAATGTCATTCGTGTCCGGGAAAAATCCGGACTGGTTATTATAAAGTTTAACAATTAAAACAAAGTAGGTTCGGTAGAACCATCCGGTTCATTGACAATATTGCAGTTAGGTTTACAGAACAG